>JANYDR010000467.1 GCA_025363495.1 Cyclobacteriaceae bacterium
AAGCCGTGGCGGGTGGGCGTCCACGAATGACGCGGCGTAAAGCGACGTGAAGAACCGTCGACGGAAGCTCTGAACTTACCCTCGCTGCGCAGCATTCGTGGTGTCTTTTTCTTTTGTTACTTTTCTTTTGGGCAAGCAAAAGAAAAGTAAAATCAATTTACATGGACAATTCTCATGATCTTGTTTATATTAAGTTCACGGTTTACCGAAGTCAGAAGACTCTTAAACTGTAGCCATCCCGAAATGTCGGGAAGCCAGGCTCGGCTCCGGCACACAACACTGCGATGGGTATTAGGTTATTTAATAGTTCTCACCGGCACGCCCCGACAAGTCGGGGCCACGCTATAAACCAGCCAACGTGGATTAACAATAATGCGGTGACCGACTATAGAAGCTACGATAATACAATATAGTGACACAATTGTTACAGTATCGAAACTATACCCAGACAGGCCGGAACGTGAGAAGGACAAGAGGAAGAAAGGGGGAGGTGCGCTGGCGGTGACATGTAGAAAGTCCCGATAAGGTCCCAATAAGGTCTGGTTAATGTCCCAGTAAGGTCCCAATAAGGGTAAGGACTTTCTTGCCGGAACGGCGTTGAATCGTTAATTGAATCAGGCTTTTCAAATACTTTGACATAGTAGTTCAATTACGTAAAAACCTGTATGATGGACAAATAAACGGAAGATAAAATCAAGCGACTCCGGCGCTTTACCAGTGGCGCCATAACGTCGGTTAAATATAAGTACTCACCTACTTCCTCTCTATCTCCCTCAAATTTTCCATCTTCTTATTCCTCAAAAATCCGGTAATATCCTCAAAGTGTTCTTTCACCCGCTTATTTCCAAATTCAAATACTTTGGTAGCAAGACCATCAAGGAAGTCACGATCGTGAGAAACAAGAATCATTGTACCGTCAAATGCAATTAAAGCTTCTTTCAGAATATCTTTTGTTTTGATATCCAGGTGATTGGTAGGTTCATCAAGAATCAACAAATTAACTGGCAGAAGCAATAGTTTAATCATCGCAAGACGGGTCTTCTCTCCACCCGAAAGCATTTTTACTTTTTTATCGATAGCATCGCCGCTAAACATAAAGGCTCCCAGTATATCCTTGATTTTTGTTCGTACATCACCAACAGCAATTTGGTCTACAGTTTGAAAAACAGTAAGACTTTCATCGAGAAGGGAAGCCTGGTTCTGGGCAAAATATCCGATCAAAGAGCCATGTCCCAATTGTACTTTACCTTCATGCTCGATCTCACTCATAATGGCCTTGACAAGTGTAGACTTTCCTTCCCCGTTCTTGCCTAGAAACGCAATCCGTTCACCCCGGGAAATGGTGAGTGAGACGTCTTTCAGAACAGTATGTTCACCGTACTTCTTTGTCAATCCTTCTATGATAACAGGGTAGTTTCCGGAGCGCGGAGCAGGAGGGAACTTAAGATTCAATGCTGAGGAATCAACTTCATCAACTTCAATGATCTCAATTTTCTCCAAGGTCTTCACGCGCGACTGAACCTGAAGTGTCTTTGAGTAAGTTCCCTTAAAGCGATCAATAAATCCTTGTATATCAGCAATTTGTTTTTGCTGATCATCAAACTGCTTTTGTTGTTGTTCGCGTCGCTCTTTACGCAACTGCAGATAGTGTGTATACTTAGCTTTATAATCGTAGATGCGGCCTTGCGTCACCTCAATCGTACGATTGGTAATATTGTCCACAAAGGTTTTGTCGTGACTGATAACTATTACCGCCTTTGCGTTATGGATAAGAAAATCCTCCAGCCACTGAATTGAATCGATGTCCATGTGATTGGTAGGCTCATCCAGCAACACAAGGTCTGGCTTTTGTAAGAGAATCTTGGCAAGTTCAATGCGCATCCGCCATCCACCGCTAAACTCCTTTGTTGGCCGCGTGAAATCGGAGCGTAAAAAGCCAAGTCCCATCAGCGTTTTTTCAACCTCTGCATCAAAATTGATTTCCTCAACGGAGTAATATTTCTCGCTTAGCTCGGATACTTGCTCAATGATTTTAGCGTAATCGTCCGACTCGTAATCGGTGCGCGTTTCAAGTTGATGGTTGAATTCATCCATCTTCTTTTTCATGTCGAGGATCTTGGCAAATGCCTTGGATGCCTCTTCGAAAACGGTAGCATTATCTTCCGTAAGCAAATGCTGTGGCAGGTAAGCAATCACGGCATCTTTAGGAACTGATACTTTACCGCGTGTAGGCTTACTGGCACCGGCGATTATCTTCAATAAAGTTGATTTACCAGCGCCATTTTTGCCCATTAAGGCAATCCGGTCATTGTCATTGATATTAAAAGAAATGTTGCTGAAAAGGGCTGAACCGTTAAACTCAACTGTGACCGCGTCAACTGAAATCATACTTACTTTAGAAATTAAGGCTGCAAATATAAGCCTAAAGCTGAAAGCCTAAAGCCTAAAGCCTGGCTGCACCAGGTCGAGGATTTCATTTCGAAAAGGATGTATCTAAAATTTCACCGGCAATGCTTTGCGCTTTCTGCTTTCAGCTTCCCATCGTACCTTTTAGACCGAAGTCAATCATCTATCTAAATGTCTCTTTTAACAGTAACCGGTATCACTAAGAAACGCGACGAGGATTTTGCGTTGTCCGATATTACCTTCTCCCAGCAGCCCTTACGGAAAATTGCTATTGCAGGTGAGACAGGATCGGGCAAGACAACACTGCTCAAAATTATTGCGGGCCTTATTCAACCCGATAGTGGAGAGGTATTATTTGAAGGCGAAAAAGTAAGTGGTCCTGAAGAAAAACTTGTCCCCGGGCATGATTTCATAGCTTACGTATCGCAGCAATATGAACTTCAAAAATTCCTTAGGGTTGAGCAAGTATTGACTTATGACAACACGCTCTCGGGAAATGAAGCTCAGCTCTTATTTGAAGTCTGTCGCATCACCGAATTTATGAAACGCCGGACAGATGAGTTGTCGGGAGGAGAAAAGCAGCGCGTTGCATTGGCAAGGGCACTTATAACATCTCCTGATTTGTTATTACTTGATGAACCATTCTCAAATCTTGACATAATTCATAAGAATATTTTGAAATTGGTGATTGATGACATAAGCGATCGCCTGAAAATTACATGCATCCTCGTGTCACATGATCCTCTTGATACTCTTTCATGGGCGGACGAAATTCTTGTATTGAAAGCCGGTAAACTTATTCAGCAGGGAACGCCGGAAGACATCTACCAACATCCTGTAAGTGAGTATGTGGCTGGTTTGTTTGGAAAATACAATCTATTGAATTCGGAAATTTTGAAGTCATTGTCAGCTATTCTTGAAATCAAAAAGGAAAGTAAAAATATATTTATCCGTCCTGAAAATATTGTACTCGTGCCAGCTGAGAACAACTCTCTATGTGGAAAGATTACAAGGATAATTTATTTTGGAAGTTATTATGAAGTAGAAGTTTTTATCTCGGGGATGACTCTTTTAGTAAGGGAAGAAGAGAATACACTTAAGGTAGGAGATGAAGTGAGTATTTCTGTACAGGCGAGTGATATTTGTTATTTGTAAGGAGATTAAAAACTAAAGGCTAATCCTACTTTGTCAAGTTTATTTTTTTTCTTTATTAACTTGACAAAGTAGGTCCAAAGGCTAAAGCTGGGAGTATGAAACATCCAGTGAATAGCCGCACGTACTTTCAATTTTCACTTTCCAATTTCACTTTCCAATTTCACTTTTCGAATTTCAACCCCCTAAACAATCAACTGCAATACTAACATCACCATCGAAACAACTGCCATTAAACTGATGATAAGAAATGCAATCCCCTTTCCCTTGAGTTCCTTGTGAGCAGAGGGAATCAATTCAAAAATTTTAAATAGTGTCTTCGTTGATCTCC
This sequence comes from Cyclobacteriaceae bacterium, assembly GCA_025363495.1. Taxonomy (GTDB): domain Bacteria; phylum Bacteroidota; class Bacteroidia; order Cytophagales; family Cyclobacteriaceae; genus ELB16-189. The sequence goes on from JANYDR010000467.1 coordinate 3,890, forward strand.
ATGCAAAGACCACAAACAATGCAAGCGTTACCACAATCCCTGCCCAACGAGCTCCATGCGTCGCAATAGAGACCAAGTATCCAATTAAAATCATAATTACACCTGATATTCCACCCGACGCCAATGCGGTCTTGGCCTTCATTCCGATAAAGATCACCGAGACTATTCCACATAGAATTAAAAATACTCCATAGAAATTCAGAATCTTTACAGCGGTTTCATTCATAATATGCTAGTTGAGATTTGAAATAAAAATTGCTGCCACTGTTATTGGTGCGACAAAGCGAATCAGGAAACGCCATATAGTAAATACCCATTCATCTTCCATCTTTAATTCATCACGAGCAGATTCCTTTGAAAGTATCCAACCCGCTAATATTGCCATCAGGATTCCGCCCAACGGCATGAGTAGATTAGACCCGAAATAATCTATTATGCCGAATATTGTTTTTCCTTTTAGTGGTCTGATTGCATCCAACGGAGTAAAGGCTGACCATATATTAAAAGAGAAAACTGTCCCCAATCCGACCAGCCAAAGAATAACCCCCGCTATAATTGTTATCTTCTTCCTGCTCATGGATAAGACTTCCTCGAAGTGTGAGATGATCGATTCAAGCAATGAAATAGAAGACGTTAACGCAGCAAATACAAGCAATAGGAAAAAGAATGCGCCAATAAATCCACCACCCGGCATTTGTCCGAATGCAATGGGCAATGTCATAAATATCAAACCTGGCCCTTCCCCAGGTGATAATCCATACTGAAATACAATTGGAAATATCGCAAGTCCGGCAAGAATGGATGCGAATCCATCCGAGAATGAAATGATCGCAGCGGATCTAAGAATTGATGAAGTACGAGGCATGTAAGCACCATACGTTAACATAACTCCAACTCCAATACCCAATGAAAAGAACGCCTGACCGAAGGCAGCCAACACTACTGAGGCGTTAATTTTTGAAAAATCCGGATAAAAAAGAAACTCTAATCCCTTGACAAACTCACCCGTGAACATTGCGTAAACAACTAATGCTATCAGAATTATAAACAGGCCTGGTGTCATCCAACTGATAGAACGCTCCAATCCTTCCTGAACACCTTTGGCAACAATCCATACATTGGCAGCAACAAAAATTCCCTGCCCGATCATCATTCGAACAGGGCTTGCCAATAATTCATTGTAGTAATTAACTGCCGATCCTGAATCGAGGTTATTTAATAAACCAAAAAGTGAACTGATTGTATAATCTAACGTCCAACCGGCTATCACACAATAAAAGCTCAGAATCAAAAACACGCCAATCATCGCTACCCATCCAAAGTATTTCCACGCTGGACTGATGCCTTCCTTCTTTTCAAGTACACGCATCGTACCGACTGTACTGTGTCCGCCTCGTCTACCAATTAAAAGTTCAGCGCCGAGAATAGGAATACCCATCACAACCAACGACAGTATATAAACCAGAACAAATGCACCGCCACCATTCTCTCCAGCCAGGTAAGTAAATCTCCAAATGTTGGAAAGTCCAACAGTGCTACCAATGGATGCCAATAGAAATAAATAGTTGGATGACCAGATTTTGGATGGTTGTAATTCAGATTTTTCCGCCATACTAAAATTAAAGGTTACTACATGTTCAACTTATCGTTGTTGGTTGATCGGTGATAGTTTGTAGCGAGTGTTATCACATGAACCGATCAACCATCAACGAGCAACTAACAACTACAACGATTTCATCATCAACCATTTAAATTATATTTCATAATTACTCCATGTGGTCCGTCCTTGATTCGCTCAATGTCAAATACATCTCCTGAGGGACCCTTACGCTGTTCAAGGATTACCTCAATGGAACTATAGTCCTTCTTATCCAGCGTTAGACCAAACAATCTTAGATTCTCATCCAGGTGATCCGTTGTCCTTGCACCAATAATAATTCCGGCTACTTGCTGCCGGTCAAGCATGTAGCGGGACGCAACGTTGGAAATACTTACGTGATGTTTATCGGCAATAATTTTTAGTGTTCTGAGTAATGATTGAAATAAATCCCAGCCTCCGAATTCATCAATCATTAATTTATATTTCACCAGCGACCGGTTTTCAAAAGGAGGGGATGGCTCCGCAACACCGAGCCATTGTTCACTTATAAAACCTCCCGCCACTGTTCCATAACACAGCAAATGGATATTGTTCTTTGCACAAAGCTTGATCAATCCTTTTTCCGGACGATGATCCAACAAAGAGTACTGTACCTGCAAGGTCGATAAGGGAATTCCAGCTTCAACCATATCTTTGACAGCCCTTGAATTAAAATTTGTTCCGGATATCAGATTAATTTTACCTGCTTGCTGCAGTTCTTTTAGCCAGTAAGCTGTTTCCACCCAACGCGGGACCGTGTATGTCCACCAGCTGAACTGAACCATGTCAAGACGTTCTTTACCAAGGCGCTTTAGTGAGCGATCAACAATTCGTTCAACATAAGTTTTACTTATTTTAGCCAGTGCATCGTAATCAGGCACGAACTTGGTAAGGACTTTGATATCATCATTGCTACCGAATCTTTCCTTGCGAGCCGCCAGGAACTTTCCAATCAACTCTTCAACACCGGTATAAATATCTGCACAATCAAACGCAGTAATTCCCTTTTCGGCAAAAGCAAACATTCCATCTACTGGGTCCTCCTTTATTCCATGACTATGTCCTGAGGATAATTGCCACCCGCCTTTTATAATCCGTGAGATAGAGAAGTCCGGTGCTAATTCAAATTTTTCTACGCTCATGAATTTCTAATCTTAAATATTACGAACTTTTAAAACAGACTACTAACATTTGAGATAATCAATATGCTCAAGTCAACGCCTGGCACATCAATTTCTACTCAATCCAATCATTTTTATCAGGCAACGGCACGATAGTAGTTTCGGAACGCTTGAACGTCTGCTTACCAATCCGTGAAATCTTAAAACGTGCTCCGCAATGTGGATCAGGGCAGGCAATAATGTGATCCGTTGCCATCCAGTCAAGCCGGTTTAAGGGACGTTGCTTGGCAGGAAGCAATGGGAGAAGTGCCGCTAGGGCATATAGTGAAAATGGGCGGTCATTTTTGAAATGTAGGTTCTCCCCCCGGACTTCAAAGGCATCTCCCAACTGATGGCTGCATACAAAAGGTTTATCGCCTTCGATTACCTCCACCTTCAGGTCGTATAAAACAAAACTTGAGTCCTCCATAAATTATTCGTTTTATCTCCTGCGAAATATACTATCAAATCATATGACAATGCAGCCGGCCCTTGATTTTACTGAATTTAAAAAGCATATTACTAAGCCAAATTTTACCCCCATGAAATATTTACTTATTGCAATCGTCACCATATTTCTATTGCCCTCTTGTTCAGAAAAAAAGTCCAAAAGCATGTTGCATGGCGAAAATTCTGATCTGATTGCAGGCACTCCAAAGACGTCAACACTAAAGAAGCATACCGCCGATACGTTTAGGATAAATATCGACAGCGGGGCGTATGTATATGGGGTTGCTGACCAGCTTACCGCTGATGTAATAGTGGAAATTTATGATCCCAACAAAAAGAAACTGCTCTCCTTCGATGCTTCTGCCGAAGGCCCGGAGCCTTACAGTTTTAAGACTCTTAAAACTGGTATCCATAAGATCGTAGTGCTTCCCTTTGAAGAAACCGAAGGTAACTATTCCATTACCGTGACTAACGCTGATAAAATATTGACCGATCCGGACGGCAGACTTTCGCAAATCATTACTGCGATGGGAGGGACCGACGGGGTTAAGCCTGGTTTTGCAGTGGCAGTTCAGCAAGACGGAAAAATCATCTACAGCAAAGCTTCCGGTTACGCCAATGTAGAGAACGATATTAAAATAACACCTTCGACAGTTTTTCATATAGCTTCGATATCAAAACAGTTCACAGCCTTCGCCATCGCGTTACTTGCAGATCAGGGCAAGCTTTCACCTAACGATGATATTCGGAAGTATCTACCTGAGCTAAATGATTTTGGAACTCCAATAACTATTAATCACCTCGTTCATCACACCAGTGGACTTCGCGATCAATGGACTCTCCTTCGAATGGCTGGATGGAGAATGGATGATGTAATAACTCACAATCAAATCATGCGGATTGTAAGTCGCCAAAAAGAACTGAATTTTAAACCGGGTGAAGAATATCTTTATTGCAATACCGGCTTTACACTAATGGCTGAAATCGTTAGCCGGGTAAGTGGCAAACCTTTTCCGCTGTGGATGCAAGAGAATGTTTTTGTGCCTCTTGGAATGAAAAACACGCTGTTCTATGATGACCACGAAAAAATTGTAAGCAACA
>JANYDR010000543.1 GCA_025363495.1 Cyclobacteriaceae bacterium
GTTATAAAAGCCCTTATTGGCCAGGTCAGTAAAATTTTGTACAGTTTTGGGAGCATCTTCCTCAAAGAACTTAATTTTCATGACTCCCTTTTTTGTGTGGATTTCAGCTATCTTCATTCGATTTTATATTTAGGGAAGCAAGATAATGATAAAGTGCATTAGCCATAAAAAAGTATATCTCTCAGAGGGGATTGCAGAAGATGCACTGATTGAAGCCCAGACAAGATTTGACTACGCGCCTCACGGTGGCCCCATTGCGGTATATCGTTGCGAAGATTGCGGTTATTTCCACCTTACATCAAAGGGAACAATGAACCAAAAATTATCAGAATATATTAAGGGAGGGAAGCTAAACCGGCAGAAAGAGGCAGACCGCTGGGAGAATAAGTTAAAGCGAAAATAAACAACCTAACCACATGAATTGGATTGAAGTCTTTGGGCACGTTGGTGCTTTTATGAGTGCTGTAACATTTATGCCGCAGGTGTATAAAGTCTGGAAAACAAAAAGTGTTAACGATCTGAGTCTTACAATGATATTGATTGTATTTCTAAGTACGATCATCTGGTTAGTTTATGCAGTAGCGCTGATGTTGTGGCCCGTTATTATAGCGAATAGTATTGTTTGCTTCCTGAGTATACTGCTGATCTATTTTAAATTTGCATACGAAAAAAAATGAAATACACTTTCCCGCAGATCTCCGCAGATCGAATGCACGCAGATTCTCGCGGAACTTTCGGATGTCGATATCCTAGAATTCCGCGAGAATCTGCGTGGGCTTAATCTGCGGAGATCTGCGGGAAATGTATTAAACCTTCTTATAAACGCCCATGAATTCGAATAACGTTCTCAAAATAGGAACACCGCTAACCTCCTCCGCTGTCAAAGTCATGATGCTTGGCTCCGGTGAACTCGGCAAAGAAGTTGTCATTGAATTTCAGCGCTATGGGGTTGAAGTCATCGCCGTTGACCGTTACCAAAATGCGCCTGCGATGCAGGTGGCCCATCGGTCGTATGTTATTTCAATGCTTGACGGAAAAGCATTAGCTGAATTGATCCGGAAAGAGGAACCTGATTTTATCGTGCCAGAAGTAGAAGCAATATCTACAGACACATTAGTAGAGTTGGAAAAGGAAGGGTTTCGTATAATTCCCACAGCAAATGCTACAAGGCTAACTATGAACCGCGAAGGTATCCGGTCACTCGCTGCTGAGAAGCTTCAATTAAATACTTCTGCTTACAGATTTGCCGGCACGCGCGATGAATTTCTTACTGCCGTGAAAATTATTGGCCTTCCTTGTGTCGTAAAACCTATCATGAGCTCTTCAGGAAAAGGTCAAAGCATGATCCGTACTGAAGCAGAGATTGATCATGCCTGGAAGTATGCCCAGGAGGGTGGAAGAAGCGGAGGAGGTCGGGTAATCATTGAAGGATTCGTTGATTTTGATTATGAGATTACGTTGCTGACAATTAAACATAAAGATGGCGTTTCATTTTGTGCGCCAATCGGTCACCGACAGGAGCATGGCGATTATCAGGAGTCATGGCAACCTCATCCAATGACAGAGAAAGCCTTGAAAACTTCGCAAGAGATTGCAAGGAAAGTTGTTGATGCATTGGGTGGTGTGGGAATTTTTGGTGTCGAGTTCTTCGTGAAAGGTGACATAGTTTACTTCAGCGAGCTTTCTCCACGCCCGCACGATACTGGAATGGTGACAATGATTTCGCAAGACTTATCTGAGTTTGCTTTGCATGTGAGAGCGATTCTTGGATTGCCAATACCAGTTGTTCGCCAGCTTGGATTTGCCGCATCCTGCGTGATTCTTGTGAAAGGCAAATCCTCTAATATTGTATTCTCAGGTTTTGAAGAAGCACTTGCTGAAGAAGATACCCAATTGAGGTTATTCGGCAAGCCCGAAGTAAATGGAGAAAGGAGAATGGGAGTGTGCCTGGCAAAAGGGGCGTCAATTGACGAAGCCAGGGCAAAAGCAAACAGGGCATCACAGAGCATTCTATACACACTAACCTAACATTACTTAACAATGAATCCTCGCGAAGAAAATTCCAGCCCCAAATTAACATCGGCCATTATAATCGCGGGACTCATTGCAGGTACTATCGATATCCTTTCGGCATTCACGATGGTCTTTAGCCGGTCAGGCAAGAGCCCGCTACCGGTACTCAACTACATAGCAAGTGCAATATTTGGTGCGGAGGAAGCTTACGGTGGCGGACCAGCGATGATGGCGATAGGGTTATTGATGCACTACATGATCGCCTTTGGATGGACAATTCTTTTCTTTTTACTTTATCCTAAACTAAGCATTCTTCGTGGCAACAAAATAGTCGTTGGACTTGTCTACGGAATCTTTGTATGGGGAATGATGAATCTTATTCTTGTTCCCTTCTTAACCAGAATACCGAGAGTTCCTTTCGAGATGATGACTAAGAGTGCCTATTTGACCAATGCTGTCATCAATTGCATTATTTTAATGTATGCCATTGGTCTTCCTGTTTCCATCGTCGCCAATCGCTATTATTCCCGCTCGTCTGGACTATAGACCGCATTTAGTCAACATTTGCGAGTAAGCTGGGGAACATCCTAACTTTTGAATACTTTTCAGTTCTTTTTAACTGATCCTTAAACGCTATGAATAAAATCGCCCTTTTGATTCTGCTCTCCACTTCGGCTATGGCGCAGAAATTTACGCACGAGGAGATATCAAGGTGGAAACAACAAGCCAATGAGGTTACTATTACCCGTGACAATTGGGGAATTCCGCACATTTCAGGTAAAACAGATGCTGATGCTGTCTTTGGTCTGCTCTATGCACAGTGTGAAAATGATTTTGAACGGGTAGAGCGCAACTACATTATTGCCGTTGCCAGATTGGCCGAAGCCGAAGGGGAATCATTTGTTTATAATGACCTGCGGATGCGCTTGTTCACAGATACCACAAAGGCAATCGCTCTTTATAAAACTAGTCCCGATTGGATGAAAAAAGTTTGTGCCGCTTTCGCGGATGGTGTTAATTATTATCTCTACACACATCCCCAGGTAAAGCCAAAGCTACTAACACGTTTCCAGCCATGGATGCCGTTGCTTTTTAGTGAAGGAAGTATAGGGGGAGATATTGAATCTGTTTCATTAAATGACCTGAAGGAGTTTTATGGAAAAGAGCGTGGGAACATAAAAGAAGAAGTCAATGATG
>JANYDR010000610.1 GCA_025363495.1 Cyclobacteriaceae bacterium
CTTTTCATTTATTTGGTATCAGAGTTTGTTGCCATTATACTATTAAGATTTCCGTCACGTTTCGATTCGTTTTATCATGCCATATTCGTTTATGGATTTCAATCGTGGGCAGGATATATGGCGTCTTTCCTTTTTGCGGTAAGCTTTATGTTATTCTGTTGGTTGGTGGGGTATTGGATGGATAGGAGGCGGATTTATATTAAGATCTAGAGTATAATTTTAATTCGGTGATTCGATAATTCGGCAATAGGAAATTCTCATCAACGAATTATCGAATCACCGAATTAGTTTAATGATAGCTTTTCTCCCCCGCCCTTATCGCCACTTTCAGAATATTTTCTTTGGGAGGGAACGGACAGGAATATTTTTCAGTGTAGGCACAATAGGGATTATATGCCTTATTAAAATCAAGGACCATCGTACCTGCCCCCGGTGACTTTTTCAATTCGAGGTAACGACCCGCACCATACGTTTCACCGGCGCTTGTAGCGTCTGCAAAGGCAAGAAATAACGTGCCCCGTGTCGGACCCATCGCCATTACTTCAAGCAGTAGAATCTTATTTTTTATGCCATCCAGTTCAAATTCTGCCAAGGCATATTCGAGGTAGCGACTTTCTTCTCCAGTACTTGTCGGTAATACAACTACTTTTTTATTATCAATCTGTTCCAGGCTTGCTGTGATGCGGTAGTTAGGATCGGGTTCAAAATATTTTAATGCCGTGAATGAATTTCGTTCCTCACCGAATGGCGATTCATCCGAGTTTTTCATGAAAGAGTCCTTATCCTGGCGTTCTTTAACTATGGCAGATTTATATTCTTCATCCGAAGATCCTGACGACAATGAATAGAATCCAATCACCACCACGGCAACTACCGCCAAAACAATAAGTACATTCGAAATTTTCATTAAACCGGTCTTAACCTTGTTTCATCAAACGGTCTTTCGTCTTTTGGCTTTCAACTTTGAACCTCTAGAGCAGTCCCTCATCTGCAAAACTAAAGTATTTCTGCCCGCAAATGATAAGGTGATCCAGTAATTGTACTTCGAGAAATTTTCCCGCCTCTTTTAACTTTTTAGTCAAGTCGATATCACTTTGACTGGCCAGCATATTCCCGGAAGGATGATTGTGAGCTACGATAACGCCGCTGGCTAATTCTTCGAGGGCCATCTTAAAAATTATCTTGGGGTCAGCGACAGTTCCGCTTACGCCACCTTCACTAATGCGCTTCTTTTTGATTACACGATTTGCGCGGTTGAGAAGCAGTACCCAAAACTCTTCATGTTGTAAGTCCATCAGATCTCCACCAATTTGTTCGAACGCATCTTTCGACGAACTGATCCTGGCTTTTTCATTGGTATCAATGTCCTTCCGTCTTCTGCCGAGTTCAAGCGCTGCAACAATCGTGACAGCCCTTGCTTCACCGATGCCTTTTATTTTCATGAGATCTTTTACTGTAAGTCGTGCCAACTCATTCAGATTGTTGTCGACAAATTGAAGTACTTTTTTTGACACGTCTACCGCACTCATATTCGCGGTACCGGATCCGATGAGAATAGCAACGAGCTCCGCGTCGGAGAGAACGGTGGTTCCCTTGAGTAATAATTTTTCCCTTGGCCGGTCTTCTGGCGACCAGCTTTTAATGGTGAGGGGTTTTGATTCTTCGATTTTCAAAAGCGGGCGAAGTTCTGAGTTTCGGATTTTTTGGAGTTCGGTGGTGCCCACGAAGCTATTGAGATTCTGAATGAGGAAGGACTTTTTCTTTGAAGGAAAACAGGATGAAATTTAGTTTATGATTGTGCTTGATAACAGGCCAATTCATTTCCCACAGATTCCACAGGTTTAACTCTGCGAGCATTCCGATCTGTGGAATCTGTATGAAGCTGCCTTCTATAAGGTATGATGGATGCAATCCAACTTCGCTGAGACAGCTACGGTGGATAAAATAAAAAACCCTCCTCGATCAGTTTGACCTGATGGAGGAGGGAAAAATAAGTTCTTGATTAAAG
>JANYDR010000635.1 GCA_025363495.1 Cyclobacteriaceae bacterium
ATTTAATTGTTTGTTCAGTTCAAGCAATTCCTGACGTACATCGTGGAGCTCCTTATCCAGACTACCCGGAGTAGATCTTGCTCTGCCGAGGGCTTTCTGCATTGCGGAAACTTTTGTTATTGCATTATCCAGTCGGATGCTAAGCACAGATGAATTCCTTGCGACTCTTTCATAGTCCCGCCAGAACTCAGCTACCACAGCAGGCTTTGCTGCTGGAAGAATGCCTGAACGCATCGGTTCGACCGTAAACGTAACCGGCTTGGAAAGTTCTGTAACTACTCCATCCTCCTGCTTGGAAAGTGATGCTGTGTAGGTTCCGGGCGCACACATAAAACCCGACCCGCCGGTCGACGAGGATGATTCGTTGAGACGGACCGACTCCGCGGAAGGATATTTTAGATCCCACGCAATTCTATGGAAACCTTTATCGGTAGCGCCGTCAATTCTCCTCACTACATTGCCGCCTGCATCTTTTATTGTCAGCCATATATGCGGTACGTCTTGCCGACGCTCCGCTTCAAGAGCCTCCCACCCTGGGAATGAAATGCTTTTATTCTGTTTGCGCAAAGGCAATTCGCTTTCCTTGCGAAGAGTCTCCTTTGTCTTTATTCCATCTTTTAGATAGTATGTAAGTACGGCACCAAAAGGAGGATTGGGTGCTACGTAATGATCTGTCCCCTGAGTGCCCTTCTGATCATCGAAACTCAGCACGCCGCGAGGAATATACCACCATGCTTTTCTTGTAGAGAATAAAGTCGCTTCCTGTTGCAATTGTTGTTCTGAAATATCCCGGAGCACACTGTAATCATCGAGCACAAAAAATCCCCGGCCAAACGATGCACCCACCAAATCATTTTCACGTTTTTGTATTGCAAGGTCTCTGAATGAAATCGTGGGAACACCTCCCTCCAGTTTGATCCATCTTTCGCCTTTTGTAACCGTAAAATAAATTCCAAACTCTGTTGCGGCAAACATTAGCTCCGGTTTTACATGATCCTGAACAATTCGCCATACAAGAGTTCGATCGGGAATATTGCCGCGGATGGACTGCCAGGTCTTACCACGATCATTACTCCTGATCAGGTACGGACTGAAGTCACCGTACTTATGATTATCCATGGCGGCATACACTGTATTTGCATCGAAAAGATCAGCTTTGATGTCATTTATAAACGCCGTTGCCGGAATTCCGGAAATAGAGCCGACCTCAATCTTTCGCCAGGATGCACCACCATTTTCTGTAACCTGTATCAGTCCGTCATCGGTACCGGCGTAAATCAGTCCTTCCTGTTTTGGAGATTCAGCAAGAGAAGTGATCGTATTATAGTTTGACATCGCGCCAACATCCCATGGTTCATCCCAACTCTGAACCTTGCCCATAATCGGAAGTGTAAACCGATCCTGACTTCTTGTTAGGTCGCCCGAGATCGCGGTCCACTTATCACCACGATTGTCAGATCTCCAGACGCGACTTGATGCGAAATAAATTCGCGACGACAGATGAGGGCTTACAAGAATTGGGGCATCCCAATTAAATCGCTCATAGTTTTCATTGGCTTCCGGCTGTGGTTGAATATCTACGACCTCGCCAGTAGAAAGATCAAGTCTTGACAAGGTTCCCTCCTGTCTCTCAGCATACATCACGTCAGGATTGCCAGGCTCTGTGGCAGGTTGATGTCCATCCCAATCAAGAATAACTTTCCAATCGGAATTTTGAATCCCATGAACATTATCGGTCCGTGATGGTCCACCTTCGGAACTATTATCTTGTGTTCCGCCATAGATATTATAAAAGGGAGCGCGGTCGTCAAGGGCAACCTTATAAAATTGTGTCACAGGCAGATTCTCAAAGAACCGCCAGCTCTTTCCAAGGTCAAAGCTTTCATATAAACCTCCGTCGGTACCGAGCAGTATATAATCAGGATCATCCTTACGAAAAGCAATTGCATGATTATCGCCATGCCGATCGGCTGTATTAAAGTCAGTAAACGTTTTACCTCCGTCTTCGGAAACATGTGCAGTGGCGTCCATCAGGTAAAGTCTGTCAAATTGATGAGGCGATGCGTAAAGTTCCTGATAGTAATGCGGACCGGTTCCGCCTGAAACGACATCAGACATTTTTGTCCAGGAGCTTCCCTTGTCGGTCGATCTATATAAGCCTCCCTTCTTTCGATCAAGTTCAATGTCTGCATAGATGATGTCAGGGTGCTGAGGAGATATAGCCAAACCGATTTTTCCCATGTTCGATGTTGGCAGACCAGTCGTCAGCTTAGTCCAGGTTTCACCACCATCTGAGCTTCTGTGCAATCCTGATCCCGGACCTCCGCCCATGTAGGCTGCAACCGTACGATGTCGTTGCCATGTAGCTGCATAAAGCTGATTGGGATTTCTGGGGTCAATTGAAATTTCCGTCACTCCTACCCATTCATTATCACCGAGGGTTTTCTTCCAGGTCTTTCCGCCATCGACGGTCTTGTATAGGCCACGATCACCACCTTTGGTCCACATGGGGCCCTGAACAGCCACCCATACGATGTCTGAATTATCCGGATGCGTAATGATACTGGAAATATGTTCGGAGTTTTTAAGGCCCATATTTTTCCAATGAATACCATCATCATCACTTCGGTAGATTCCATCTCCATATCCCATGTGACGTCCTCCCACATTTTCTCCGGTTCCAACCCAAACGATATGAGGATTTTTTGAATCAACCGTAACACAACCTATGGAGTAAGATATTTGCTGATCAAAAACCGGCGTCCATGTTGTGCCCTCGTTTATAGTTTTCCAAACACCTCCGGAAGCCGCGGCGACATAAAAAGTATTTTGATGAACGGGATGGATTGAGGCATCGGCAATACGTCCGGACATGAATGCAGGACCTATGTTTCTGAATTTGATTCCCGTGAAAACAGAATCGAACATGACGGAAGAAGAGCCCGGCGTGGTTTTAGTTCCGGTTCGTTGTGCTTGTGCTACAACCTGAATCCCCGGAAGAAGAATGAGAATGGTTGCAAAGTATCTCGTGAGGTTTTTCATAACTTTGTTGTGGCTAGGGATTTTGCTATTTGATACCTAAAGTCGCTAATTAAAATTAAGAAGTCCAGCGTTTATTTTTAAATGGCGCGTAATTGAGCCTCGCCTGGTCATCTCACAACACTCACGAAAAGACTTGGAACGGGTGGAGAACGAATCGGTACTAATTTTCTTCATTTCTTTCATTAAATTAAACTGTTATAACACCGAACCAAGGCAAGTAGCGTCTACCTTCGGGATATGAGCAGTCACCTGCTCCTGATCAGAAAGTGAATCAGATTCTTTTTGAATAGCGTTCCTGCTAGCGGCAATTATTATTTTAATCGAATGTTTCTTGTCCCAACCAATGTTCCACTCTTATCCTTTGCCAGCGCGACTATCGGCGAAAAGTCACCCATAGATGCAAATCTCTTTCTTTCTGTGTCCTTAATGAGCTTGTCCCCTGTAAACCAAAAATCATCAATATAATTTTCGGGCAAGTCTTTATTGAAAAGATGAACATGAATATGAGCCGGCGTAGTCAACTGAGGATAAGGAGCTGGTTTGATGGTCGTAAATTTATAACGGCCTTTTGAATCAGTCTTTACCCAGCCTTTTAGTCTCGGATCATTAGGATCATCCTCATCATTGTAATGGCCGGTCGCGTCTGTGTGATAGAAAAAAAGAATTATTCCACTTGCCGGAGTTTTACCATCCGACTTGTAAACAGTTCCCGATATTGTCAGGCGTTCACCTTTTTCGCTCAAATTGATTGCCGTCTCCGAGGTGATGTTCGCAGGTTGTTCACATGAACCACAAGGTATAAATCCATGTCCACTTGGGTTTTTAAGTCTTGGCATTTTCTTATGCTGACCGTTGCAAACAGTACTTAAAAAAAGAAGCACCATCAAAACGGATGTCCATCCGGACAAATCTGGAATAAGTCGTTTCATAGAACTATAGCGAAATGCAATAAAGAAGATATTTCAATTCATCAACCTCACTCTATAGCCATTAAGAGTTCTGTCTCTAATTTTGTTTCGTCATTTGTCCAATGACCATATATTTCGACATAAGGAGAGATGATCTTAAAACCTCTTCTTTGCAATTCATCTCTCATGTCCTGCCCGATTTTTTTTATTAAATTGTATGGACCCGTATGTTTGCAGTAAGCATATTTTTTAAGAGTAATCACCTTATGCTCCAGTCCGGTATCATGCTCAGGCATGGCTTCAAGTTCTACGCCAGCAAAAACTTTTTCATTAAGCTCATAAACCCAAATATTAACTCCCTTGTTTCGTAAATTATTTTCCTTAACCTTTTTCCACATTCTATCCATCAACTTAAAGGCCGCCGGCGTAGTCTTTGTCGACAGCCGTTCCTGAAAAGCCATGAAGGTCTAAAGTGAGGGGCTTGTCGATTATTTCTAAATTCATTGCTCGTAAACTGTGGGCCTTATTCTTAATGGCCTTCGTTATGGACCCGTTCGTCAGACAAAGAAGAATATTTCACGAGGTAATTAAAAGAATAACTTCACTTTTTTGCAATTTGCAAAGGCAATGCTAAATTGGAAGAGTTCAACCTCGCCTAACGCATTAAAAGAAATTGATGAATGAATCACTCGTTGCGCACCGAAATTAAATTTAGAAAGCAGGCTTGGGGCACATTTGTTCAAATATTTTTCCTGAACTTGATCGCCATTAGTGCACATAGTCAAGAAATCACTAAACCAATTTCTGCCCTCCAGGCTTTTGAAATCATCTTAACATCGAGGGACACAATTGCAGATCTTTCTGAAGCCGTAATTCTGAATGACGGGGGGGACATAGCCCAACTGCTAATAGCAAAATACAAAGGAAATTCCCTTTTACGGTTGAAAGACGGGCGCATTGTTATTAACAAGCAAATTAAATTACCTTCTGCAAATCTGAAAGTGGAAGGCTTTCTCTTTGAAAAGGAAGTCCGTATTGAGCCGAGCAATAATGAAAACTACAAATTCCCAAAAAATATTGGGGAGAACTCTACCTTCAACAATTGCGTTTTCAAAAATGATCTCTTCGTTGGGGGAGAAAAGGTATCGTTCAGTAACGTGGTTCTGGAAGCAAATCTTTTTTGTAACTCCGCTGAATTATTTGGAACTAAAATAATAAGCCAGGACGCGGTTAACTACTTTCCTTCAGAGGAGGGATCCATTACCTTATTCGAAAATATATTCCTGGACACTCTGCTTATTGATGGAAAACTAAAATCTTTAGAGATATTCAATAATGAATTTAAAGGAGATCTTGACCTCTCTCTGGCTGAACCTCTCGCCAGATTCTATCTGCAACGAAATAAAGTCTTTGGAAAAATAGTTTTTAGCGAGTTCAACTTACCGAATAATTCTGTACTTCATTGGGATTTTATGCCTCAGCAACTTGCATATGCACTGCCAGAAAAGAATGATTCAACTGTTTGGAGCAAAATGTACGGTAACAACAAAAGGTTTTACGTGAGCGCCGACAACCCAATGATTTTTGAATCTCAATTTCTCTTTCTTGGCCTGAATGCATTGCACAATAAATTCTATAATTATTTTTTAATGAGGGGTGATATTGAATCTGCCAATGCTTGTTACATTGAAATGAAGAATATCGAAACAAGTTATTACAGAAACTCTTTTTTAAAGCATGGCGGATATCAGAATTTCTTACGATGGAGCTTGAACCTGATTATACGAGTTTACACTGCCTATGGAACAGACCCGTCTCTAGCCATTTTGGGTTCTACGTACGTAATTCTTTTTTTTGCAATTATTTTTTTCTTTTTTCCGTCAGAGTGGGACACTACCAGTCATCTACTTCTAAAAAATCATTTTTCTGAGCTAAGATTGAAAATGGAAAATAAGGACCGGGTTAAAAGAGTGTTTATGCTATTTCGGGATCTATCGGCAGCGATCTTTATCGCCATTACACTCAGCCTAAACTCCTTCATTACAATTGGATTTGGAAATATACCAACACGAGGGGTTTCCCGCTATGCCTGTATTTTGGAGGGGACTCTGGGATGGTTCTTGCTAACACTCTTTTCGGTTGCCTTAATAAGTCAACTGTTATAGGTCCTAATTTCTAAATGCCTGATTCGAGCATTTGTGCTGAACCTTCATTGGTCCGAATAACTCACCCGACTGCATTGGGCAAAGTTTTCTTTACTTGTCAGAGGGAATTTATAAGTCTGAATGAAAGTCCCCAAAAGATTTTCAAATTCTTTTTCTTTCTGATTGTCGATTTCACCTGGTTTAAAATTGAAAAGGAAATAGTCAATTTCCCCGGTTTTGTTTAGATATATTCTATCTAACAACATTCAAAATCTCACTTTTCTCATCGAGATGACCGATCCCAGTACCAAGTGACTTATTATCGACGAAAAAAAGGTTGCCACAGATAGCACAGATGCACACAGATCATTGTCGATAATTCGTTTGCTGGTAAAGAATAACACAGATGAGCAGCTTCGCTGCTTGTCTGCGCGATCTGTGGCAAGCCTCCGCACGCGAAGCCAGCCAGTTAGCAACATTGTTCACGCTGGAGGCGCATTAGAATCCGTGGCAAAGCTTTCTTTCATCATTTTGTGTTGGCTACGTAGTTTTGTAATCATTTACATTCGATGCGTAAAATCATGGCAAACGACCATGATCAATGTCTTCAAAGGTGACGCAAGTCCTCTACACTTTTTATTCCGAGCGAAGAGATTTTACTGGATTTACAGTTCCCGCTCTCACTGAGCGATAGGCCACAGTAAGTAAAACGACGACGGCGCTTATTAAAAAACTAAAAATAAACATGGACGGCCCGATCTCTATTTTGTAAGCAAATTGTTCCAGTAGTTGGTGCATTACAAATCCAGCCAATGGGGCAGCGAGAGCAAAACCAATCAACATTAGTTTTATCAGGCTCTTTGAAAAAAGAAGTATAATACTTTCCACGGAAGCACCCAGCACTTTTCGAACTCCGATCTCCCTGGTTTTCTGGTTAGTCATAAAGGCGATAAGCCCCAACAAGCCAAGGCAGCCAATAAGAATTGCTACAGCAGTGAAAATATTTAACAGTGTCATCATTTTCCGCTCGCCCCGATATAAGTTCTTTATCTGCTCATCCACAAAAGAATAACTAAAAATAAACTCGGGATATTTCGACTGCCATATTTTTTCTGCTTGCTCTATGGTCTCTTGCATCTTGAAAGGATCAACTTTGATTGAAAGACTTTGATAACCCCTTACGTCGTTGATGAGAACTACAGGATCAATGGCATCACTCAGCGATTGCGTGTTAAAGTCTTTTACAACGCCTCTCACTGTTAATTTTCTATCCCAAAAGGAAATTTCCTTTCCAATAATATCGCTGGCTGAGTTGATTCCTACCGTTTTTACAAGTTTTTCATTGACCACAACACATGTCACAGAATCCAGGTCGGGCAAAAGTTCACCCGCCACTAGTTCTATGCCATACAACCTGATGTAGTCGCCGTCCACTTGTTTTATTTGAGTGTAGTACTTTTCAGAATTACCATACATGCTAAAATCAGAACTTAAAACCGCCTTGTGAGAAGGGGGTGAATAATTGAGGCTGGCAATTTCCACGCCTGGCACCCGCAGGATCTCATTTTTAAGAGTGTGACTAAAGTTCCACTAACTTCATTTGGCAGATGAGGAATGGGTATGGTAATGATCGCCTCTTTCGAAAATCCAATTTCGTGGTTCTGTAAGAAATCCATCTGACGAACAATAACGATCGTGGCAATCAGGAAAAATTGAGAGATGAAAAACTGAAATATGACGAGGCCTTTACGCAACGTGTAACCAATAGAATTTTTATCAATGCCTATCTTATTTTTTAAAGCAAACACCGTTTGAAAGCCGGAGACCATCCATGCGGGATAAAATCCAGACAGCACTGTAATGGCAACGATAAGCACTCCGAGAAAAACCAGCAGTTGGTTATCGGAGA
>JANYDR010000670.1 GCA_025363495.1 Cyclobacteriaceae bacterium
TGCAAAACTTGTTTGGGAGCCATAAAAAATATGCAAGGTTTTCCATATAAAACTCCACTTTCTTGCAGATTTTACCAACCCAAAACTCATCTTATTCCCATTAATCTTTATCCGTTCAGCTTTTTAAGGGACGACTAAATACACTTCTCCAGCTTTTTCAAAAACGTAAGCTGGTTACCTGCTCTTACCAAATTTTGTCCTGGGTACGTGATATGGTAATAAATATCGCCATTCAGGTAATCCGCCAGAAATCTAAGCGCCATAATGAACGTCACCATTTTTCCAGCAAACGGAATCGCTGACTTTTCTTCTTCAGACAATACGTCTTTCAACTGCGAAAGATATCCGCTTAGCAGCGCGTCATAAATCTCTTTCCGAAAGACAATTTTTGAAAAGTCACTTTCTTCTTCAGAAACCGGGCTCACAAATGTGCGCACCATATCTCCCAAATCGTAGATGAAATATCCAGGCATCAGTGTATCTAAATCAATTACACAGACAACTCTACGGCTCTCAGAGTCAAATAAAATATTATTGATCTTGGTATCATTGTGTGTAATACGCTTGCGAAGTGAGCCACTGGCAATTAATTTTTCATAGGTCTCAACTAATGAGTATGACTGCTGACAGATACCTATGTAATCATCTGCCCTTTGTCTTCGCTCTGCAGAAGCCCTGGCCAACGCGTCCACAAATTGCTGGTATCTCCATGATAGGTCGTGAAATTGTGGAATTGTTTCATTAAACTTTTCAATTTCTATCTTATCCAAACACCGGGTTAGCTGCGCAAATCCTTCGGCCGCACTAAATGCCTCTGCAGCATTATCAACTTGATCTATAGTAATGGTATTTCCTTTATATGGAAATAATCTCCAGGGAAATCCTTCATTGTCATACACCATCTCAGATTTATCGAGAGAAGGGATGCTACGAAGAAAATAATAACCGGGAAAATTTTTGTTCAAATAGTCGAAAGCAAATTTGAGGTTGGAAGCTATAATATCTGGTTTCGTGAAAACATTCTTATTGACCCGCTGAAGAATAAAACTTTCCTGATCTGAACTTATTTTACGAGCTAGCTTAAACGTCTGGTGAATATGTCCAGTACCAATTTTTTCAACTGAAAAATCCGATGGAGAAAGTCCAAATGATTGAATAATAGTATCCATCAAAGCCAATCTTTGATCTGCGATTCCGTAAGATTACCTCCGCAAAGAATAGTAGCAATACGCTTCCCCTCAAACTTACTTTTGTTCTCCAGTATTGCTGCAACTCCAACGGCACCAGACGGCTCACAAACAAGCCCTGCGTATAGGTAGAGAAGCTTCATAGCATGAACGATGGTATCTTCTTTTACCACTATCCCCTCGTCGGCAAGATCTTTCATGTCATTCAATGCTTCCTGAATTGGAATTCTTACTCCGATTCCATCAGCGATTGTTTGAATGGTGTCATTAATGATCAGCTTATTCGCTTTCCATGAATCAATCATCGCGGGAGCGCCGGCTGCCTGGACCGCTATCATCTTTGTGGTTGGACTTAACTCTTTTAATGCACGCGCAACGCCATTAAACAATGCGCCATTCCCCAAGGGAATCAATACCGCATCCAATTTTTTCAGCTCCGCTAATTCAAGTCCAATCGTTCCTGCTCCTTCGCACGTTTCCACCGCCAACCCATCTTCAATCATTGCAATGCCAGACTTTTTTGCCTGTGCCTTTGCTTCCTCTTTAGCAGAATCAAAATCAGCACCAAATAAGACCACTTCTGCGCCAAGACCTCGCATTCTTTCAATCTTATAAGGATTGGCATTCACCGAGGCGTAAACAGTGAGCTTTACTCCTTTCTTACGACACGCATATGCCATTGCCTGTCCGAAATTCCCTGCACTGGCGCACATTAATCTCTTCTGGTCTCTTTGCTGAGAAAGTAAAAAATCAGCACCGCGTCCTTTGAATGAGCGAATGGGATTAAGTGTTTCGATCTTGAGAATCGTCTCGCACCCCAACAGTTGACTCAACGGCTCGCAATTATATTGCGGAGTATTAATGAAAACAGGATCAATAATTTCCTTTGCCTTTCTTATCCTTTCAAGTGTAAGGCGATGATTGGAAAAAGGTCTTATTTCGTGCTCCATAGTTTTTCAGGATAGACACCTTTTTTTACAAGCTCTTTAATTTTGCCGGAAACTTCATCCTTGTCTTCTTTATAGGTAACTCCAAACCAGGTGTTTCCACCCCCAATGATATTAACCTTGCCTAGATTTTGACGGATCAATTCTGAAACCATCAAAGCGATATAGAACTCAGCAGAAGGATTGTCTTTGTTTTTTATTACAAAATCCACAAACATTCTTTCCGACAGATCAAAAATACTGGACTGAAATCCCCAGCAATTCATAGATACTGGAAGTAACGGATCTAATTCACGTTGAACCGTTTCTTCAATGGAAACAATCTTACCATTGGAAGTGACAATCTTTGTAAGCTCATTTAATTTTTTCAAATGACCATTAGCGTCGCGTTCTTCGGCAACACCCCGTGAAACGCTTCCGTGCTCGGATAAAACATTCTTCAATGTGTATCCAACCATGCAATGATGATTATCGGGAGCTGTTTTAAAAAAATCAGCCAGCGATTGAAATGAATCTCTTCCATAAAAATCATCGGCGTTAATCACAGCGAAAGGACCATCAATAACATCCTTTCCGCACAGCATCGCGTGTGTAGTGCCCCATGGTTTTTTACGATCTACTTTTCCAGCTGAAGCAGGAACAAACCTGTCAAGAGATTGCACTTCGAAATGAACATCAGCCTTACCTTTCAATTTGGGAAGAAACATTTCTTTCACCGTTTCTTTGATCTCTTCCCTGACTACAAAAACAATATTGGTGAATCCAGCCCGCAGCGCATCATATAATGAGTAATCCATGATCGTCTCGCCGCTGGGACCAAACCCATCAATCTGTTTAATGCCCCCATAGCGACTACCCATGCCGGCAGCCATGACGAGAAGTGAAAGCTTTTGATTATTTTTCAAGAGTTGAATTAGTTAAAATGAATCGTTAGAATTAATCCCGGTAAAAATAGGATTTTCAACACAAACTTATCCATACTCAAGCATTATGTCACAACCTGCCCGCCCCGCCAACTACACGATGTCACTTGTGATCATTGGCGCGTTGTTTTTCATCTTCGGCTTTATAACCTGGATAAACGGCACCCTTATTCCATATCTCAAAATTGCATGTGAATTAAAGACTGATTTTCAGGCGTACCTGGTAGCCACTGCATTCTTCATCGCCTATACCGTCATGGCCATCCCTTCTTCGTTTGTTCTAAAAAAGACGGGTTATAAAAAAGGAATGGCATTAGGTTTATTGATCATGTCGGTTGGCGCAATTCTTTTTGTCCCGGCTGCAAATTCAAGAAATTTCAATTTATTTTTAGTCGCCTTGTTTGTCATCGGCTCAGGGATGGCATTACTTCAAACAGCTTCCAATCCATATGCAACCATCATAGGACCTATTGAAAGCGCTGCAATGCGCATAAGTATTGTGGGCATTTGCAATAAAGTGGCGGGAATATTTGCCGGCCTTATCTTTGGATACATTGCCCTTAACGATGCCGACACCTTGATTGCAAATCTCCAAACAATGGATTCGATCACTAAAGAAGCAACGTTAAATGAATTGGCGGCGCGCGTTATAATACCTTATATAATCATTGCAGGTGTATTGATTTTATTTGCCATCGGAATATTATTCTCAGGACTTCCGGATATTGACGATAGCAAAGGCGGTGATGAAAACCAGCTTTCTTCCGCAGGCATTGCCAAGACAAGCGTATTTCAGTTTCCTCATTTAGTAATGGGTGTAATTACTTTGTTTTTGTATGTCGGTGTGGAAGTAATCGCCGGCGATACAATTATTAATTATGGAAAATCATTGGGAATTGAGTTATCAACAGCTCGTTACTTCACCCAGGCTACTCTTGCCTTCATGCTGATTGGATATATCATCGGAATAGTTACTATTCCAAAATATATTTCCCAATCAACCGCATTAAAATTCTGCGCTATCCTAGGTGTGATCTTTTCCTTGCTGGCAATTATAACGACCGGATACGTGTCTGTTGCATTTATTGCTGCGCTCGGTCTTGCCAACTCATTAATGTGGCCTGCTATATTCCCTTTAGCTATATCGGGTCTTGGCAAATTCACAAAGATCGGATCGGCTTTCTTAATAATGGCCATTGCCGGTGGTGCAATCCTTCCCTTGATCTACGGAAAGATTTCCGATGTGTGGAATACTCAACAGGCATATTGGATTATGGTGCCGTGCTATCTCTTCATTCTTTACTACTCAATGAAAGGATATAAAGCCGGTAAGGCAGTTTAGTAATGAAAATCTTATTGCTTTCCGGATTAGTTTGCTGTTGGTTTCCAGCTCACGGCCAATATTATATCGCTAAGGACTTTACCGCAGAGAATATTTTCTCGGGTAACATAGAAGGGCCCAATATCGACTCCAAAGGAAATTTCTTTATTGTCAATTTTCAGAAAGACGGCACGATTGGATTGGTTCATGATGATGGGACGGTAGAGCTATACGTTACCTTACCGGAAGGCAGTATTGGCAATTCGATCATGTTTGATAAAAGAGAAAATCTGCTTGTCGCGGATTTTAAAGCGCATAATATTTTAAGAATAGACAGGAAGACTAAAGAAGTATCTGTTTTCTGTCACGACGAGTTCAATCAACCAAATGATTTTTGCATCTCTAAAAGCGGTCAACTGTTTGTCTCTGATCCAAACTGGAAAGAGGGTACGGGGAAGATCTGGAGAGTCGATTCAAATGGAAAAGCTACTCTCCTAATGAACCAGATGGGAACTACAAACGGAATTGAGTTAAGTCCCAATGAGAAGACCCTTTACGTTAATGAAAGTGTTCAACGAAAAATATGGGCCTTTGGAATTGATGCAAAGGGCGCGATCCACTCGAAGAGGTTATTTTTTGAATTCGGGGATTTTGGCCTGGATGGAATGAAATGTGATTCTAATGGCAATTTATATGTTACCCGATATGGAAAGGGAACGATTGCCGTGATTGCACCTGACGGCAAGCTTATCCGGGAAATCATTCTAATTGGCAAGAAACCCAGCAATATCACTTTTGGAGGAAAAGATGGTCGCACCTGTTATGTCACTCTACAGGAGAGGAAATGCGTCGAGACGTTTGTTAATGAAATTGCAGGTAAAAACCGGTGACTTTGTTAATTTAATAGCCTCTAAATTCTACATGCCGTATGAAAAGACTTTCACTACTTTTCTTTTTAGTAATCCTGAGTTCCCTGACGTGCTTAGGTCAGGAAATAAAAGTCTCTAAAGAAAAGAACGAAGTTTTGATTAGAAGATATATTGCTGCGAGAAATTTAAAGAACTCGCAAAAACCAATCTCACTACGCACTCCAGACAACAGCAAGTATGCTTTTCATATAAGCAATCTTAAAGTTCCGATCGAATACTCTTATGCCTATTTTCATCAGCGCTATTATAACAGGGGGCTTATCCTGGGATTTTGAGATTTCTAATCCTACTTTGTCAAGTTACATTTCATCGCCTATAGTGGTTGTTTCGGCCAATCTACGAGCAATTGCTTTTGATTGACAACTGATACACCCAAGGATACGGATAAATGACTTCGTCATTGCTTCGCCAGAACTTTGCCACTGATGCCACAGATGAACACGGACTTTTACAAAAAACTACTTTTAATAGAAAAGATTATCACAGATTAGTGCAGCTTCGCTGCCAATCCGTGATAATTTAACTGATCGCAAAACCCTTTTTTTTCTTTATCCTTGAAAATTCGTGGCATCCGTGGCAAAAAAAAGTTGTTCTACAATTCTTCACCAACTGATCTCTCGGATTACCGCATTTTACTAAGTTGAATTGATGAAATTTGGTAACTTGACAAAGTAGGACTAATTAAAATAGGTATCGATTTTCTTTATTAATCGTTTTTCCCTCTCTTCAAAACTCCCAGTCACTAACTCATACTGAATATCTCGTTTATCGAGTTCGGCTTTAAACACGTTAAACATTTCGAGTCGTCGTTCCCCAAGATCGCGAAGTCCATCGGCAACCCACGGCACATCAATCCCAAAGAAAAAATATTGATCGTACGTCACCATTCTCTCCAACTCGAAAAGTATACCAGGAACATTCACCAGATAATGTCTGCAATAAATTTCAGTTGTAATTAAATCCGTATCACAAAACAATAACT
>JANYDR010000671.1 GCA_025363495.1 Cyclobacteriaceae bacterium
TGCAAAACTTGTTTGGGAGCCATAAAAAATATGCAAGGTTTTCCATATAAAACTCCACTTTCTTGCAGATTTTACCAACCCAAAACTCATCTTATTCCCATTAATCTTTATCCGTTCAGCTTTTTAAGGGACGACTAAATAAATTTCCATTTCTTAATTTGAGTGGCCGTGAATAGTAGTTACGACGGGCACTGCCTTGAAGAGAGGGTTTTTCACTTCGAAGCCTCAGTATCCGGAGGCATTTTCAAATCCTCAAATTTTCAAATTATTTTTTTTCCTCAAAAAGTATTCCCGCCTTAAAAACATACGTCTTCAAAAGCACACCTCCCTCACTAAATTCCCGCCACTCCTTATGTTTCTTCCCAGCTATATATTCACCTTGCTCCTTGATCTGACCATTGGGGTAGTATGCTGTGAACAATCCATGGGGACGGTTTGAACGATATTCTGCTACCGATTCAATTTTCCCGTCTTCAAAATAATTTTTAACAGGTCCCGTCATCAGATTATACTGCCAGGTCTCTTCGGTTTTCTTTACTCCATTTTCATAATATACGGTACGTAAACCTTGTAGTTGGCCATTCAGATAAGTCTCCTTTAATTTTGGCGTCTTCCCATCGGCAGCATAGAATGTCCACACACTATGTGGTTTGAGTTTGCGGAAATGTTTTTCGTATGTGGCATTTCCGTTATCGTCAAAGCCATCTTCCTCTACATCGATTCCAGTGAGTGAAACCGTTTCTTTTATTTTTACTTTTCCGTTGGGATGGTATTCCAGGTTCGTACCAGTCTTTGCTCCATCTTTATAATGGAATCGATGTCGTACAGTACCATCCGTATAATAGGCGAGGTTGTCATCTGTGAGGCGACCATTTGTAAAGAAACCCTCCAGCAGCAAGTGACCATCCTGATCGTAGTTTTTAAAGTTGCCTATCTTTTCACCATTTTTTATAGTGGAGATTGTTTCCAACTGGCCATTTGGATAATAGGTTTTATAATAATCGTTGATGAGTCCGTCTTTAAAATTTGCTTCTTCTGCCAACACACCGGTTTCATAATATGCTTTGGTCGGACCGTTCGGTCTTCTGTTTTTATAAGTAATCTCTTTCTTTACTTTCCCGGAAGGATAATATTCAATCATCATACCGTCAGGTTTTCCTTTTACAAAAACGGTTTCGTGTTTTGTAATTCCTGAACCATAAAAAGATTTGATACTATCAACAAGCTGATTATTTCTATAAAGGGCTTTTTGAATTTGCGCGCCACTTTCGTCATAGACCTCAACAGGCCCGTGACGCATACCATCGAGATATGATATTTTTCGCTGGATAGTGCCGTTTGGAAAATATTCTATAAAAGTGCCTGAGCGATTTCCGTTTTTATAGGTGCCTTCCATTTCAGGTTTGCCGTTTGGATAGAATCTTTTGTAAGGGCCATCGATAATCTGATCATTCTCCTGCAGGACGTAGTAATCTTCCTGAACATGTTTTTTTGCGGCGTCGTAATATACCTTAACTTGTTTTTGGGCAAGAATTCCGGATGATAAAAGCAACAATAAGAATAGAAGGGAAAAGCGAACCATAGATGTTAAAGCCACAGAACGTTAAAATAATGGGTATGTTGTGTTAATATATTCATGTGAAAAAATCAGAGGTATGATCACGGCGAACACAAAGGCCTCACAACGAACACGACGCAATATGATCATTGATAACTTTGGGCTCTAATTCGTTGTGACCATGCCTCTATTTTTCTCCATTAGCCTTACAAAATAGAATTAATTAAGGCGTTCAATTACAATCGCAGATGCTCCACCACCTCCGTTACAAATCCCGGCAACTCCGATGGTTGCATTGTTTTGTTTTAAGATACTGGCAAGCGTCATCGTAATACGCGCGCCGGAAGCTCCAAGAGGATGCCCGAGTGCTACTGCTCCACCATTTATATTCACCTTTGAGGGATCGAGACCAAGCAATGTATTATTGGCAATAGCCACCGCTGAAAAAGCTTCATTGATCTCATAATATTCAACATCTTTTTTATCAACACCTGCAGCTTTTAATGCTTTAGGGATAGCAATAGAAGGTGTTGTTGTGAACCACATCGGGTCCTGAGCTGCATCGGCGAAGCCAAGAATTTTTGCGATAGGTTTGATACCAAGTTCCTGCGCTTTCTCTTTGCTCATCAAAATAACAGCCGCCGCCCCATCATTTAATGTAGAAGCGTTTGCTGCTGTCACGGTACCATCCTTTGTGAACACAGGTTTTAATCCTGGGATCTTTTCAAAATTAACACTCTTGTATTCTTCATCTTCCGAGAAAAGTGTGATGTCTCCTTTCTTACCAACCAATTCTACTGGTACTATTTCATCTTTGAATTTCCCCGCCGCCCAGGCTGCCGCTGATCTTTTATATGAACTGATAGCATACGCATCCTGATCCTGCCGGCTGATCTTCATTTCTTTGGCTGTGTTGTCGGCACAAACGCCCATTGCACATTGATTGTACACATCCGTAAGTCCATCGAACGTAAGTCCATCAATTAATTCACCGTTGCCATATTTATAACCGTAACGTGCTTTTGTCAGATAATAAGGTATGTTAGACATGCTTTCAGTTCCACCAGCTACAACAACATCATTTTGTCCCAGCATGATTGACTGCGCTCCAAGCATAATTGCTTTCATTCCGGAAGCACAAACTTTATTGACTAGCGTACACGGAATATTATAACCAAGACCAGCAGCTACTGCAACCTGAGTGGCTGGTGCCTGACCAAGTCCGGAAGAGATTACGTTTCCAAAAAATACCTCTTGGATATTCTTCAGATCAAGATTGATTTTTTGAAGCGCTCCTTTTACAGCAATTCCACCTAGCTTCACAGCAGTCTGACCAACCAATGATCCGCCGAAGCTTCCGATAGGGGTGCGGGCAATGGAAACGATGTATACTTCTTTCATAAAATGACGTTTGTTTGAGCTTAAAGCTTAAAGTTGAAAGCTTAAAGCGACGTATGGTTTAAATCAAGCTATTCTTCGCTATTAATTTTGGTGTGAAAA
>JANYDR010000677.1 GCA_025363495.1 Cyclobacteriaceae bacterium
AAGGTGTGGATGCAACACCCGGCACGTATCACCTTGTTAAAATATTTGGAGAACGTATAAAAGGAAAAAGCCCACTGAATCCTAACCGCCTTTTCGAAGAACTTAGAAGAACTGGATTCTTTGAAGGTGCTCAGGCAGGCATGTACGTGTCAGTACTCACTGCTGTTGAAACTGCACTCTGGGACTTAGCGGGGAAAGCATTTAACGTTCCCGTCTACCAATTACTAGGCGGAAAATTCCGCGATAAGATCCGTGTTTATTGCGATACGGCTCTTTATCAAAACAGACTACCAACGCCAAAAGATTTTGCAGATGCTGCACTGAACGCAAAAAATATGGGATTCAACGCAATCAAATTTGATCTTGATCAGGCTGATGATCCTAATAAATATGACAGGTATAACTGGACTGCAAGCCCAGGTGAATTGCAGAGAATGGTTGACCAGGTAACAGCAGCGCGTCAGGCAGTTGGACCTAACATCGACATCTGCCTTGATATGCATGGACGATATGATGCACCAACTGGTCAGGCCATTGCCAAACGACTGGAACCTCTTAACCTATTATGGCTGGAAGAACCGATTCCGGCAGAAAATGCTGAAGCGTATAAAAAAATCGCTGACTCAACAAGCACGCCAATCTGTGCCGGTGAAAATCACTACCTCGCATATGGTTTCAGAAGGTTACTCGAGATCGGTGCAGTGGACATAATTATGCCTGATTTACAAAAGGCTGGTGGACTTGGTGAAGCTCAGCGTATCGCAAACCTTGCCAACTTATATTATGTTCCCTTCGCTCCGCACATGGTAGCATCATTTCTGGGGGCAATGGCTTCATGTCATGTTTGTGCTTCAGTTCCCAATTTCCTCATTCTGGAATGGCAGATCTATTTCCACACTGACCCAATGTTCAAGGAGATAATAAAATATGATGGAACATGGGTTGAAAACAGCTTCATTACACTCTCTGAAAAACCAGGCATCGGTGTTGAGATCAATGAAGAAGGGATGAGGAAATACGCGCCGAAGGGAGTTCCATTTTTTGAATAGTTTTCGATTCCGATATTAGATTAAGCCCCGCTTATTGTGGGGCTTTTTTATGGCATCCCTGTTAGCCACAAAGGAATACTTACAAAGTATTTTCGCTTTACTGAAATAGTGCCTTTCTTTGTGCCTTCGTGCCTTCGTGGCCATCAAAAAACATGAAACAGAGAGTCTTAAAAGTCAATAAATCCGACAATGTTATCGTTGCTCTTCAAACCCTGGAAGCCGGTGAACAGGTAAATTACAATGGGGAGAATTATATTTTACAGCGAGCAATCCCTTCCAAGCACAAGTTCGTGACGAAAGATCTTTTGGTTGGCGATCATATAATAATGTATGGAGTCCTGGTTGGAAAAGCAACACAACCAATAAAGCGTGGTGAGCAGATCACTACGTTCAATGTAAAACATGAATCTGAAGATTACTCAGCAACAAAACGTAAGCCACGAACAAGCTGGCCAGCTCCGGATGTTTCTAAATGGAAAAGCCGGACGTTCCTGGGTTTTCCAAGATCCGATGGACAAGTCGGAACGGCAAACTACTGGCTTGTACTTCCATTAGTATTTTGTGAGAATCACAATATTCTCAAACTCAAAGAAGCATTTGACAAAGGACTGGGCTATGCATTCCCTGATATTTATTTGAAGCAAGTGGAAGATCTGGTGTTGCTTCACAAGAAAAGTGATGCAAATGTGAAGAACTATAATCCCTTGGCTCAAACAAATTCACAAGCCAATCAGTCCTATTTCAAAAATCTTGATGGAATTAAATTTCTAACTCACGAATCCGGCTGTGGTGAAAGCAATCAGGAATCTGAGATACTGGCAGAATTATTTGGTGCGTATGCCAACAACGCCAATGTAGCCGGCATTACCGTTTTAAGTCTGGGGTGTCAAAAAACACAATTCATTGACTTAACAAACGAAATAAAAAAACGCAATCCGAAATTTGACAAGCCCATACTTTTTTTTGAACAACAAGCGTATGGTACTGAATTTGAAATGCTATCGGCTGCGATTAAAGAAACATTTTTAGCAATGCACGAGGCAAATAAAGCCGAGCGTCACCCGGTACCCTTGAGCAAGCTTAACATTGGTCTTAAGTGCGGGGGCTCTGATGGATTCTCGGGGATTTCAGCTAACCCGGTATTAGGTCATTTGTCGGATGTACTCGTTCAGCTTGGAGGAAGCACATACCTCGCAGAGTTCCCTGAGCTGTGTGGAGTGGAACAAGAACTGATCGACCGGTGTGTGTCTGATGATAAGGCCCGAAAATTTGAAATGTTAATGCGTGACTATTCTGCAAAAGCAGAAGCAGTTGGCGCTAACTTCGATATGAATCCCTCGAAGGGTAACATTAAAGATGGATTGATCACCGATGCTATAAAATCTGCAGGAGCGGCAAAAAAAGGAGGCAACGCTCCTATAGCTGATGTTTTGAATTATACTGAAATCTCCAAAGAACCTGGTTTACATTTGGTTTGCACTCCCGGCAATGATGTTTTAGCGACCACAGGTCAGACAGCTGCGGGGGCTACTATTATTTTATTTACGACTGGGCTTGGTACACCAACCGGCAATCCAATATGCCCTGTTGTAAAAGTTTCAACTAACACGAGACTCGCTGAAAAAATGACGGATATTATTGACTTCGACTGCGGAGCAATTATTGAAGGCGATAAGACTATTGAGCAGACCGCTGACGAACTTCTAGAATATTGTATTGACCTGGCGAGCGGTAAGATCAAAACCAAGGCTCAGTTATTGGGTCAGGATGACTTTATGGTGTGGAAGAGAGGGGTTAGTTTATAATCTTAATTCAAAAACCTTCTGCGAGACAAAACACCTTTTCTTATATTTCTTTAAACACATAGGCACATAGAAACGTTAGAGCCTCAAAGCAATAATCTATATGTGCCTATTTGTTTAAAAAACATTATCCGGAGGGCTTTGTGTTTTTCGTCCGTATAAAGTCAAGTGACGAAGTTGCAATATTCCTATCCAGCTTTCCAGGATAATCGGTAACTTGGTTTCAGTTAATGCCCAATCAACCTCTGACCAACAACCATCTGTCAACTCCTTAACGACCCACGTACTATGAACCCGGAAAAAACCCGCCTCACCGAAGACCGTGACAAAATAAAAAACTGGCGCAAGTGGGGACCTTATCTCACCGAACGCCAATGGGGAACTGTGCGGGAAGATTATAGCCCGCACGGAAATGCCTGGGAAGCTGTGTCACATGATGCCGCGAGAAGTAAGGCGTACCGATGGGGCGAAGAAGGAATCGGCGGTATTAGTGATGATAAACAACTGCTGAATTTTTCAATAGCGCTATGGAATAAAAAAGATGGTATTCTCAAAGAAAGAATTTTTGGATTAACTGGCAACGAAGGTAACCACGCAGAAGATTGCAAGGATCATTATTACTACCTCGACAGCACTCCTACTCATTCTTACATGAAGATGCTGTATAAATATCCACAGCGTGAATTTCCCTATGCCTGGATCGTAGACGAAAACAAGAGAAGAGGTAAGCTGGAGCATGAGTTTGAATTATTAGATACAGGAATTTTCGATGATGATCGCTATTTCGACGTATTCATTGAATACGCGAAAGCCGATGACCAGGATTTACTTATAAAGATTACAATCCACAACCGCGGACCTGAAAAAGCTTCACTAAATGTTTTACCTACTACATGGTTTCGTAATACATGGGTATTGGGTTACGATGACTATAAACCAGAAATGTACAGGGATGATGATAACGATATCAGAATTACCCATAGAGATCTGGGAAAATTTTATCTGTTTGCAGATGAAAAGCCTCAAATACTATTTTGCGATAATGAAACCAATACAGGAAAATTATATGGTGTTCCTTCGGAAGGTTTTTTTAAAGATGGTATAAACGATTTCATTGTTAATGGCGCAGATTCCGTTAACCATGTTCTAAAAGGAACAAAAGCAGCATTGAATTATGATCTTACAATTCCTGGGGGCAAATCAAAATCCATTCGCCTCAGGCTGTCGCCAAAATTTCTGAACGATCCATTTACTGACTTCAATGATTTATTCAGTAAGCGATTAAGTGAAGCGGATGAATTTTTTAATGAAATCCAGCACGACATAACAGATGAAGATGATCGCAATATTCAACGCCAGGCGATTGCTGGAATGATGTGGAGCAAACAGTTCTTCTATTATGACGTAGAAAAATGGTTAACCGGCGATCCGGGTCATCCAGCTCCTCCTCATCAACGCAAAAGCGGTCGCAATGCTGATTGGAAACATCTTAACAACGCCGATATAATTTCCATGCCGGATACGTGGGAATATCCCTGGTATGCAGCATGGGATCTCGCTTTTCATACAATACCGATTGCAATAGTTGATCCCGAATTTGCAAAGAATCAACTGTTGCTGCTGACAAAAGAATGGTACATGCATCCCAATGGACAGTTACCGGCATACGAATGGGCTTTGGGGGATGTGAATCCTCCCGTACATGGTTGGGCTTCCTGGCGTGTGTATAAAATCGATCAGAAACTTCAGGGAGGAAAAGGAGACAGAAGATTTCTTGAAGAAGTCTTTCATAAGTTATTATTAAACTTTACCTGGTGGGTAAACAAGAAAGACAACAATGGATGCAATATTTTCCAGGGTGGCTTTTTAGGAATGGATAACATTGGCGTTTTTGATCGCAGCGCGCAACTTCCAACCGGCGGATATATTGAACAATCGGATGGCACAAGCTGGATGGCAATGTTCACGTTGAATATGATGCGTATGTCGCTCGAACTTGCCAAAGAGAATCCAACGTATCAGAGTCTTGCGACGAAATTCTTTGAACATTTTCTTTACATCGCAGGTGCTATTACAAATGAAGGAATAGATCTGTGGGATGAGGAGGATGAATTCTTTAATATGAACCAAAATGATTTATTAAAAGTTTTAATCGAAA
>JANYDR010000087.1 GCA_025363495.1 Cyclobacteriaceae bacterium
CTGACGCACTAAAATGGACCAAGCGACTAAAGATACCCCTAAAGTTGCAAATAATATGGGGTAGGAAAATTGCCCAAAATCATTAAGCCCTGAAGTAATACTTAAAAAATTATACAGAAAAAAAAATATTTTATCGACCGCGGGATGTCATCAGGGGATTTTTTTCTAAGTGATACGCTGACTTCCGGATCATATTACATCAGGGCTTACACTCAATGGATGCTTAACTATGGAGAGGGTAATTTCTTTTCAAGACCATTACCAGTGCTTACCTTATATGATAAAGTGATGCCGGTCTCCTCTTCGGCACCTTCCTTACAAAATGATGTTTCAGTTGAAATAGTGCCTGATAAAGAGACCTATGAGACAAGGGAAAAAATTTCTTTAGCTGTTAAAGTCAAGGATGAGGAAGGCACATCCATGCCATTTGATTTCTCAATAAGTGTTGTCGATGAAGACCTGGTGACTCCTCTTCAGGGTCGCAAAACTATTCTGGATGAATTTTCAAGGCAGACAGAATCTTCAATGGGTAATATGAAGGCTACTTATCCAATTGAACATGGAATTAGTTTGAGAGGGTATGTGACAAACAAAAGTAAAAAGAAGGAAAAATTTATTGTCACCATTGTCCAGGGAAACAACGTGGATATTGATGCTGTTGATACTGACCTCGATGGTAGATTTAATATAAGTGGATTTCAATTTACCGATTCGGCAGAATTTGCTTTCCAATCCAAGAATATTAAAGGGAAGATCGCTGGTACAGTGGTGCTTACAGAGCAAAAACGTATTCCCCTTACTAATCCTCCACCTCCGTTAGAGGTATCTATTCAAAAAAAGGAAAATCCACAACGGGCAATTTTGAAGTATGGAGACAAATCAAAAATATTAGAAGAAGTAGTGATCAAATCGACACGTTTGGAAAGCGATTACAGTGTTATGAGGCATACCCAGCCGGATTATATACTTCGGGGTGATGCATTGGTGAAAGAGAAATTCACCAGTGTTATAAGCGCTCTTCAAAATAAAATCCCTAGTTTAAGAATCATACCGATAGTGGTGGATGGCATGCTTCGGTATAGTGTTCGATTTAATCTGTCGACCAGCGCCCGGGAACCATTACTGGTGATTAACGGTCTTCGTTATCCTGCAGTCGATGGAATATATCAAGGCCTGATGCAGCTTAACCCTTATGATATTGATTACATCGAAGTTTCAAGATTTAATGGTGCCATGGAATTTGGAGTTCCTGCGACGGGTGGATTTATATCGATTTATACGAAAACCAGAGATACTGTTGGATCTACCGGATCATTTAATAAAAAATATTTTCAAATAGAAAAGGTAATTGGTTATTCCGTACCAATTGTATTTCCATCTCCTGACTATAGTAAAACAACTGAAAGCACCGATAAGGTCGATTTTCGCTCTACAATTTACTGGAATTCATCATTGCGATCAGACTCAACAGGAGATTCATCTTTATCTTTTTATTCAGCGGATTTTGCGACACATTATAAAATAGTTGTTGAAGGTATGACGACTTCAGGAATACCTTTTCATTCAGAACGTGTTATTAAAATAGAAGAGAAAAAATAAGTGCTTGGGTTAAACCGGATCTACATCAAAAACAATTTTACAATTTCGATATTCTTTAATCTCCTGAAGGGTATTTCCAAGATCAAGAAGCCTGGATTTTATTTCGCCCAGCTTTCCCTGGTTACGCGGAATTTTTAAGAGGATAGTGTGTAAAAATTCATTTCTGATCTTTGAAATAACGGGTTCTTTTGGTCCCAGTATTTTAATTCCATGAAATGATTCCCGGGCTTCGTTGGCAAGCCATTCTGACGCCTTGCGACCGGTATTTTTATCAGTATGCTTTAGGGTGATTTCTATCAGTCGTGCAAAAGGAGGGAAGGCATGGAGTTCCCGGTCCACAAGTTGTTCTTCCAGAAATCCGTTTACATCATGCTGCACAACAAAAGTAAAAAGCGGATGACGTGGATCAGAAGTCTGAATGATTACCGTTCCTTGCTTTTCGCGTCGGCCGGCCCTGCCACTTACCTGCAGGATAAGTTGAAAGGCACGCTCATACGATCGAAAGTCAGGAAAGTGCATCATTCTGTCTGCATCAAAAATTCCTACAAGATTTACACGATCGAAGTCGAGGCCTTTTGTTACCATTTGGGTGCCCACCAGAATATCGGTATCACCTCTTTCAAAATCTCCGAGAATAGTTTCATAACCTGTTTTGGTACGTGTTGTGTCAAGGTCCATTCTGCTAACACCAGCTTCAGGGAAAAATAATTTAAGTTCTTCTTCCAGTTTTTCTGTTCCATACCCAAGTGTAAGAATACGTTTGGATGAACACGTCGGACATTGCTTTGGCAATTCTTCTCGATAACCACAATAATGACATATCAAAGCGTGCCGGAATTGATGATAGGTCAAGCTTACTGCACAATTGATGCATGTGGGTATCCAGTTGCAATCTTCACATTGAACAATTGGAGAGTGCCCGCGTCTGTTTTGAAACAGGATGACTTGTTCTTTTTGAGAGATGGCCTCCTTGATTCTTCTAAGAAGCAATGACGAAAAATTTCCTTTGATCGTCTTCTGTTTTCTTTCCTTCGATAAATCGGCAAAGACAATTTCAGGAAGTTTTGTCTCACCGAATCGTTCGGTAAGTGTAACGAAACCAATCTTGCCGTTTTTCGCAAGGTAGTAGCTCTCAGCAGAAGGTGTGGCGGTGCCCATCAATACTTTGGCGTGATGGTGCTGGGCCATTACCATTGCCACATCACGCGCATGATAGCGCGGAGATGGATCTTGTTGCTTGTAAGAAGGATCGTGCTCTTCATCCACAATGATCAAACCAAGGTTATCAAAAGGTAAAAAGATAGACGATCGGACACCGACCACAAATTTGAATTTCCCGTTGAGCACACCATTCCAGACCTCGACACGCTCGTTGTCGGAGAATTTGGAATGATAAACACCCATTGATGATCCGAAAATTTTCTTTAGTCTGTATACAATCTGTGTTGTTAATGCGATTTCCGGTAACAGATAGAGTACTTGCGAACCTCCGTCGAGGGCACGACGTATCAGGTCGATGTAGATTTCTGTTTTTCCGCTGCTCGTCACTCCATGAAGTAATGCGGCACCCTGACTTTCAAAGCTTGCAAGAATTTTATTTCGTGCGGCTTCCTGCTTTTCACTCAGCAGTAAAGGGTGTGTTACCAGCGGATCATCAAATCCAAATCGGGGTACAACAATCTCAAATTCCTCAAGGATCTTATTTTTTACTAATGTTGTAAGGGAAGATTCTGAAATGTCTTTATCTAAAAGAGCTGCCTTTCCAATTCCTTTTTCATTAAGATCTATGTCATGAAACACGGGGACCTCTTGCAGGTATTTCAATAATACAGCCTCCTGTTTTGGCTTGGATGAAAGCGTTTCGAAAAGTGATTCCAGTTTTTTCTTTTCGAGATAATTTTCGTGAATGCGCAATCGCTTTTCGGTCTTGGGATGATATTTTTCTTTCACCTTTTCAAAAAGAATGATTGCTTCTTTTGATGAAAGTGATTTTAAAATACTATAAATGGATTTTACATCCAGCAATTTTGCTACGTCTGTGTAGGAAAGGGATTCAGGTTTTAAATGGGTCAGCAC
>JANYDR010000131.1 GCA_025363495.1 Cyclobacteriaceae bacterium
CAACTGAAAGTACTGTTGGCAATAATATTGTGTCTACAAAACGACATTAACAACAAATCCTTATAGGCATCGCCACCCTTGTTATGATCAACAAATTCCGCCTTTATCCCGGAAAAATTCTGACGGCACCATACGGGATCATCGGAAAAAAAATAGAATATAGGATCAGCAACATCCACTTTTATTTTAGCAATGGCTTTTTGATAATAATCCATTGGCAACACTCCAAAGAACGAAGAATAGTTCGTGGCGGAAGCATAATCTCCCCTTCTCACGTGGACCGCGACACTATTCTCTGATTGCATTTTGATTTGTAAGGAAGCATTTACTGAATCAAGTTGCTCTTTTGGAGTGAACTGCTTTAAGATGATCGCAGCAATCGACTTAAAATATTTCTCACTTTGCCAGTAGCCCGACAGGTACAGCTCGGCTGGTAATGAAAGGAAATCATCGTAGAAGTGATAGTGCGGTTGCGCAAACACATTCACGCATCGAAAATAGTTCTCACGTTTGTTCAAATAGCGAACTACAGGATTGGAACCCGTAAAGTGATGAACTTCCTCACGTGTTGCTTCTCTTGCGTCGATATTGAATTTTGCCAACTCAAACTTCCTGTATGGATGTTTTGTATAGGTATAAATATCCAGCGCGAGTTCTGTCCGGTGGTGCTCCGCCAGCGCTTTGCCGGCAGCATATTGAAAAAGTTGATTTCCCAGGCCACCCCGGAGGCGAACGATGATCATCTGCGCGTGATATTCATTATTATTGCCCTCAAAATTAGCGGGATGGGCCTGAAACAAAAAATAAAGAATCTTCCACCGGTTTATAATGCGATCTTATTTATTCTGAATAGTGTCAATTATTTCGATTGGCGCTTCCATCGGCAGTTTCCGAAGTACAAAATCACGCCCTACTGGCAGCAACGCATTTCAACCGTTAAGGCAAGCTCTGACAATCAGAGGCTCACGCATGTACCTGATGCCGGAAAAATATTTCCAGACCATCAACTGGTTCATAATGGAATGAAGATCACATTGGGTAGTTACTATGATTATGGAAACACCCATCTCCTCATAGAAAATAAAGGCGTTCACGAACCACAGGAAGAGTTCGCTTTCGCGGAAATACTTCCTTCGATCAGGGCTGGCGGCAGGATGATGGAATTGGGAAGTTATTGGGCATTTTATTCCATGTGGTTCGCAAAGGTGGTGCCCGATGCTAAATGCCTGATGATTGAACCCGACCCACACAAGATGAATTTCGGCAAGTTGAATTTCAAGCTTAATCATCTTTCGGGAATATTTGATTCGGGTTTCATCACAGATCAAATCGATCTTAAACCTTCAATTCCATTTTATTCTGTGGATTTCCTGATGCTAAAACATAATATAGATCATTTGAGTATTCTCCACAGTGATATACAGGGATATGAATTACAAATGCTGGAAGGATGCAATGTTGCCTTGACTGAAAATAAAATTGATTACTTTTTTATTTCAACACACAGCAATGAACTGCATCAATCGTGCATCAATAAATTAAAGTCGCATCACTATGTAATTGTGTGCGATGCAAATCTTGACGAAAGTTATTCAGTGGATGGATTGATTGTGGCAAAGCGAACGGGAGTTTCCGGACCTGAGATGATTAATATTTCTAAGAGAAAGTAATTAACACCTTCGGTGTTTGAATACACTTCACCACAGAGGACATGGAGTTCCACAGAGAAATGCACACAGAGCTTTTGTCCTAACTTTTCACTAAGTTAAAAGCTCTGTGCGCTTCGTGCCCTCTGTGGTGAATGTATTAAAGCTCCGCAGGAGCGCTACCTACTTTGAATCTTTCCGCAACGCCAAATAATTCGCCGACAAAAAAACCTCCAGCCTCTCTGAATAAGAATTAATCGGACGAAGTCCGTTTGAAAGTATCCGAAACAGATCATAATCCTTTTTGAAAAAATTAAAATAATCCCTGAAGAATGACCTCGAATCAAGATTACAACCGCCAAACTCAAATTGAACCATTTTAACTCTTCCTTCATCAAACATTCTCTTCCCCCCTCGCAACACAGCAAGCTCATGTCCCTCAACATCAAGTTTTAGGAAATCAATAGAATCAATATTATGCTGTCCACAAAATAGATCAAGAGTTGTTAACTCAATCGTTTCATGATCAGAGAAGTTGATATTGTGGTATGATAAATCTCTCGGATAAACAGAAGCCAGACCAGATCCCTCGCGATCATAAAAGAGCTCCACCTTCTCAGATTTATCACCCAGTCCCATATTGACTAACGTCACCGAGTCGTTTACGGGTATGGCGGCCTTCAACATCGCATACGTCTTTTGAGAAGGCTCAAAGACATACAATTGAATTTTTCTTTCTTTCCAGATTTGAAGAATATGTTTAGTAAACTCACCTTTGTTGGCACCAACGTCAAACAGTACAGGAGCATCTGTCATTAACATACTGCTGATCTTTTCCAGCATGGCCGTCTCTCCATTGTGTTGATAGTCGCTCGCCCGACCATAATTCATTCCCCGGAGTGATACCCGGTAAAGTCGTTCAAACAGAAACTGGTAGCCTTTCTTACCCAAAAAATTATTCAGCAATCCCACGGTATGACGTTAAGTTTTACAAATAAAGTATTTTGCGGCCAGATAATCTCAAATAATGGGTGTCATCATCCGGCAAAGCATCGTAAACACTATCATCTCTTACATTGGAGTAGCTATCGGCTATGTGAATTTATTATACCTCTATCCACGATTTCTTTCCCTCGAACAGGTAGGTGTCATGCGCACTGCTCAAGACTTTGCGATCCTGCTGGCACAATTTGCCCAGTTTGGATTGGCGCAGAGCATTATCCGGTTCTTTCCCAGGTTTATGGGCAACGCATCAAAATCGAAGAGTTTTATAAATATCATTCTTCTCGCTGGCCTGGTAATATTTGGATTCTTCCTTGTTATCTTTTTTATTTTTGAACAAACCATACTTGGATATTTTCAGGCCAATGCCAAAGAGTTTATTCATTATTCGAGTCTTGGTCTTTGGCTGACATTTATCACGGTGATTACTACTCTGATGGAAGTGTACTCACGCTCACTCCTGAAAAATGTTTTACCAAATCTTCTAAAAGAGATAGTCGTACGATTATTATTGGCAGTCATTGTGTTACTCTATTTCAAAGGCTTGCTCACATTTCCACAGGTCATGGTGAGTTCCGTACTGATTTATCTTTTTTGCCTCCTGGTACTGATGGGGTCACTTCTCTCACAAGGCTATCTGCACTTAAAAGTTGAATTCAATATAATTGATAAGCCTTTTAGAAAGGAATTAATAAGTTTCAGCCTGTTAAGTTTCACCGGTACCGCAGGACTCATCATCATCGGTAAAGTAGATAGCCTGATGGTTGCCGGATTATTAGGTCTAGCTCCTGTCGCTATCTACACCAACGCGGCTTACATGGCTACTGTGATCGAGATTCCAAAACGTGCCATGACACAAATTGCCTCTCCCCTTATAGCAAGAGGATTTGAAAAAAATGATCCCGCT
>JANYDR010000173.1 GCA_025363495.1 Cyclobacteriaceae bacterium
CAAATTTTCTTGGCTTAAAATTATTATCGGGAAGCTGAATAAATGAATGATGTTCCCTCACGGTAACACTCGATGGTGTTGGCGTCACGCTTCTGATAAATCCGCCTGTTGGCTGACCTGTGAAAGTAAGCGTTACCTCAAACTCTGTATTCTGCGGAAAGTTTTTTGTGCGCGGCGTATAAAAAGCTGATCGTGATTTGTCTAACGTATAGGTTCCTTGCTGAGAACTGCGGAGTGTACCAATCACATCATGTGCGTCGTTCAATAAGAAATCGGTAGCATCGACCAGAACATTTCCGCCATCTTCGGCCGTTACAGTAAATCCCCAGAGAACTGATTGAGCAAATGATTCTTGTACTGCCTTTCGTTCCGTCGCATTGTCACTGATCGCACGGAATGCAAGATTGATTTCAGTCAATAAAACTTTAGGCCCTCTTTTTTCAAATTTTACCACACGGTCACGACCAAGTTGATTGCGGTCAAGCCCGATGTCGTTAGAGCCAATCGCTGCCGTAAGAGATTCTACATAGAGGAATTCAGTGTCAAATTTATTAATAAGCAGAAATACCTTGTCTTGCTTTTCATCATAAAAAAAATCAAAGTAACCCTGGAATTTTTTCATTCCCGCCGTCTTTCCATCAATAGGGGAAGTCAGGGATTGATTTGGCTGCACAGCAGGTTCGTCTGTCTGTTTTTTCTTTTGTGAATAGGAAATAAAAGATACCGCTACTAGAAGCGCCAGAAGAGTTTTTTTCATTTTGGGATTTTAAAACCCCAAAAGCTAATGAATCAAAGAGGAGTTTTCAAGGAGAAGGATGTGGACGGAATAAAAAAGGTGGCTGCCTAAAATCCACCCATGACCATGAAGGCAGCCACCAAACCTTATCCAAAATCTCTTGTAAAGCTATCGAATGGATGATTACCGGGAATCACGCGCCCGGTGGGATTTTGATTACAATCGATTTCAATTGGAAAAAATACATTTCCCAGTAGAGTAGAGAAAAGGAACAAGCGGTAAAGAGCTTACGCCACATTTGCTGACCTTGTTTCCTTAATGCCTGTTTGCGATACAGTCGGCTCTTCCGTTGACTTTTGCGATTGAAGTATTTTTCAAGACGTGCCCTCAGATAATAATTCAGTTTCCTTTTTGCTACAAAGGG
The DNA here is from genome assembly GCA_025363495.1 of Cyclobacteriaceae bacterium. Classification (GTDB taxonomy): domain Bacteria; phylum Bacteroidota; class Bacteroidia; order Cytophagales; family Cyclobacteriaceae; genus ELB16-189. Next base: position 1,161 of record JANYDR010000173.1, read on the forward strand.
GTAACTCACTCCTTTAATTTCAAAATAAGTAAGCCATCCCATTATGAGAGCATTCAGTTCACCGACCAAAGCCTCAACCTTATAGTGACCCATCCTTTCAAGGGTGAAACCAATTTTCTCCCGTATCTTCCTGCTTGATTTCTCACTTGGTTTTACATTCCAGAACTTCCCTCCCTGAGGATACTGGAAGTTAAGGTCATACCTAAATACAAATCCCAGAAAGTGGAAGGGCTGTTCTCTGGCATCTATCTGAGAACTCTTCTTTTCATTCAGCCTTAGACCCATTCGTTCAAGCAATTCTTTCAGCTTTGTTATCGCTGTAGATTCCATGATCTTTCCCATCAGAATAAAGTCATCTGCATACCGCACCATGGCTATGCCCAGTCTCTTGAATAGTCCCTTTGAAAAACTAACTATCCTGTCCAGAAGATGGAGATACAAATTCGATAGTAACGGGGAGATTACTCCCCCCTGTGGTACTCCTTCTTTGTTCTTTTTCCCACCTTTGAATTGACCGTCTTCATAGATCGGGGCTTTTAACCATTTGTTAATTAATGTAAGCACTCGCTTGTCTGCGATCCGCTCCTCTAAAGCTATCTTTAGCTTATCGTGGGGGATTGTATCAAAGTAATTGCTTAGGTCTGCATCATAGACTTCTGTCTTTCCACTTTTGAGATATTCCTTGATCTTGGTAATCGCTTCTTGTCCTGAGCGCTTGGGTCGAAATCCATATGAACTATCTTCAAAATCCGCTTCGAATATCGGTTCTATTACAAGCTTGCATGCCATCTGGGCTACCCTGTCCTTGATGGTAGGAATGCCCAACGGCCTTTTCCCTCCATTGTCTTTGGGTATCCAAACTCGCTTGACAGCTGAGGCTTGATGGGTCTGCTGACGTAACTCTTCCTTTAACTCTTTGAGAAAGATCTCTACTCCTGCTGACTCTATCATCTCAAAAGTCAATCCATCTACTCCAGCACTACCTCCATTGAACTTCACGCGTTCCCACGACTCTTGTAGGATGTAGTCTAAAAATACTTTATCATACAATATGTAAAACCGATACTCTTTTTCCTGTTTGGCTTTCAGGTATAGTTTCCTCTGATACATCTGCACTCTTTCCGCACTGCTCATCACGTTTCGCTTCTTGGCGATCAGAGGTAGCGACAAATTTGGTTACATGGCTCTCTCATCCATTAGGTAATTTATATAAACACACGCCTCGTGGCGTACCAGATTCCACAGATTAAATACATGCAGATCTGCCGGAAATGTCTTGGCCAAACAACCATGAACTAAATAAGTTTTTCTTGCGCCGCTTTCGCCAACGCCTGCGACTTACTATTCACTTGGAGCTTCGAATAGATATTCTTGATATGTGTCTTTGAAGTTTCTTTAGAAATAAACAACTCTTCAGAGATCTGTGTGTATGTTTTACCCTCAGAAATCAGTGTCAATATCTCCGTCTCACGTTTGGTAAGTGGTGAGTTAGGATTGATATGGAAATTATCAATTACCAATCGGGCAATCTTACTGCTCATGGGCGCACCTCCCTTTGAAATCTCTTCAAGTGCTGACAATAATTCGAGGTGATTAGAACTTTTTGTAATGTAGCCCGTCGCTCCGGCCTTCATCGCCTCAAACACCAATTCATTGTCTTCATACACGGTAACCATAATAATCTCCGAGCCCGGGCTCTTATCTTTTATGATACGGGTACCCTGAATACCATTCATGCCAGGCAGCTCAATATCCATCAGTACATAGTCAGGTTTGTCTGCACCAAGATGCTTGATAGCATCCTCACAACTCCCATAAGCATTGACCACACCGAATTTCGGTGAACTGTTGACAATTAAAACAAAGCTGTTGCGTATTTCAGCGTCATCTTCAACGATCAGGACGCGTTTTTTCGTTACTGGTATCATAAGTTTTCATTTTTATAGTGGAGAAACCAATTTGAATCCGGGTACCATGGTCTCCGGATGTTTTTTCTATTGTTAATGATGCATGTAATTTTTCAGCCCGCGTACGAATATTTTTAATTCCGTTTGATTTAATGGTATTCGGATCAAATCCCTCACCATCGTCCTCCAGCACCATTGCATATCCGTCCTTAAAAGATCGTAAATAAAACGAAACATTTTCAGCACCAGAATGCTTAAAAGCATTGGTCATTGCCTCTTTGAATATCAAATTGGCTTCACGGCTAAATCCATATGGCAGCTTCACTTTTTCCTTTGATTCATTGTAGGCCCGGAACTGAATATTCTTCTCTTCAAATAATTTTTCACCAAAATCGCGGATATGAAGGAACAACTTAGACAAATCATCATTCACTGGATCAATCGCCCAGATAAAATCACGTGTTCCGTTGTATAAATATTTTGCTGACTCCTCCACTTTGTGGTATAATTCAGGCCCATGTCCGTTTCCGTTAAGGCGCATCAGGCTTACATAATTGATAATACGGGTAAGCTGATTACCCATCTCGTCATGAAAATCGCGAGCAATTTCCTTTCGCAACGACTCCTGCTCCTGTTGACGAATCCGCTCCACCTCTATCAGCTTCGACATATTTTTCCGCAACCGCATTAGAATAAAAAGGACTACCGACCCGAGCAATGCTGCTATCGACACTACATAAAAGGTTGTCGTTTGATAAAAGGGTGCTTTGATGGTGAACGAGTAGGTTAGTGGTTGAATATCCCAACTGCCAACTTTGTCGGTTGCCAGAATATTAAACACATAATCTCCCGGGGGAAGATTACTGTATGTAACCCGACCCATCACAGTAGGCTGTGACCAGGTCTTATCAAAGTTTTTTAAAAAATATTTATAACGAACTGAACTGGGGTAGCGCTTATCAACCCTGTTAAAATAAAACGTAATGTGATTATTGTCGGATGGAAAGACCGGTGTTGATGGAATTTTAAAAAATCCACTTTGACTTTTTCCAAATTGTCGGCTGGAAATCTCTCCATACTGTATTTCAATATCAGATAAGTGTACCGGATAGGATTTTGCAAATTTATTTCCTGTCTCATTAAATTGATACAGTCCATCAATCAAACCAAAATATTTCACCTTCTCCGATAGATAGTATGAATTCTGATTTGTTTCTATGCCGATCAATCCGTTGTCATATCCAAAATCACGCGTTTCAATAATTTCCAATTGTTTGTCGAGCTTTAGCCGCGTTATTCCCTTTTCAGTTCCTACCCAGATACGGTCTTTCTCATCAGCAGCAACAAAAAATATAAATCCCGACGGAAGACCTTCTCTCGGTCCAATCAGCTTTTTTGTGAGACGTATTGGATCAATCACCATTACACCGGCACCACCTGATCCTGCAAGCAACAAAGTATCCCTGAAGTTAGATAACGCTAACACAGTTGTATTTTCAAATTCCGGTAACGGAATAGACGTAACGCTATCATCTTTTAAAACATTTATTCCGAACTCAGTACCGATAAAAAGAGACTTTCTTGCCGGCATATAACGCAATGAAAAAATATTCCTCGTACTCAGTCCCTTTTCACTTGTGACGTCCATGAATTTTTTTCCATCATAATAGTTTAGTCCACCGCCTGTCGTGCCGATCCAGACGCCACCCTTCTCATCAAAATCCAATTGTGTCACGTAGGCGCTGGAGAGCCCATCTTCTCTCGTATACCAGGTAATTTTTTCCGTGGAATTGGAATATCTGCCAAGAGCAGAAAAAGATCCCACCCAAACTTCACCTGAAGGACTTGTTTTAATTGTGTGTACACCGTCATCCTTTCCATTTGGCAGATCGAAATGAGTTACTTTCTCTTTCGATATACGCGACAATCCCAACGAGCCAATCCAGGTAGCATCTGTTTTATCTTTCTCAATTGCTGTTATGTCATGAAAAAGTTTAGGATTAATACGGTCAAAGTCGCGGGGATAGTACCGATAGAGTCCATTGCCAGCACTTCCAAACCATGTATTTCCCTCCGCATCGAGGTGGACCTGCATAATAGGTATGTTTCTTAGTACGGTATCTGTTTCGATTATACCATCGCGATTATATTCGCGGAACAGCGTTCGTTCATTACGGGTCCAATACACATCCTGGACGGAGTCATAACAAACAATATACCGGTCCATCATTTTTTTTCTCCTGCTGAAATCTCCGTTCTTTAAATTGATTGCAAAAGATCCGCTGTCAGTATCCACCCAAACTTCATTGGCATGGTTAAACATACTGTAGGCTTTGCTGAATACCTTTGAATGAGGGAATTTCCGATAACCTTCCTTACTCGGAACTATAAATGAGCTGTCGTTCAGGTAATAACAAATCTGGCGGTCTGGTGATATGTGAGTAAAGAATATTGATTTATTTGGGAGAATATTTCTTGACCAGTAATAAACAGAATCCTGAAAAATCTTACCAATCATCCCGGGACTTGAGACAAAAAAGATGGTGTCATTAAATTCCACTACTTTCCTTACACGTTTTAACCCATCGTTTGAGATGACTTGTTGAAATTTCTTAAAGTTCAAACCATCAAAACGAGTGAGTCCTCTTGGGTGAACTATCCAAACATTCTGATGTGAATCGATAAAAAGAGATGTGACGACATTGCTTAACAGTCCATCAAGCGTCGAGTAAACTTTAAACTCGCGACCATCAAATCTTGCGAGACCACCACCGGAAGTCCCAATCCACAAGTAACCAAAATGGTCTTCAATAATGGCATTCACCTGCGATTGAGGCAAGCCATCTACGGCAGTATATTGACGAAGAGTAAATTGTTGAGCAACAACTTTCTGGGCTAAAGAAAGAGTTGCAAGAAATGAAACGATTATTAACAGCCTTCGCATGAACCCTCAAACATCCGGATAATACCGGTCAATGGGTAGACCCAAGTTACGGGATTTGAGGCTGAAAAGCTCAAAACAAAAAGCTTAAAGGTCAAAGCCTGAGCTTTCTATGAATACAGTACCGTTTTCTTGCAACCCCGAACCAAGAACTCAGAACCCAAAACTTGTGACTATATTGACCTAACCACATTATTACATTATAGCCCCACCCTATGACGGAGGATGAGATCCGCAAAGAGAATGAGATTGTAGAAAGATCCAAGAGCGACCCCAGGGCTTTTGGTGAGCTGTATGAAAAGTATTTTGACCGCATCTATTATTATATACTCCGGCAGATCGATGATGAGGAAACGGCAGGTGACCTCTGCTCGCAAACATTTGTCAACGTTTTGAATCACCTTTCCAAATATGAATTCCGTGGACTTCCTTTTTCAGCCTGGATATATAAAATCGCAGCAAACGAGATAAATAAATTCTATAGAAAGAATAAAGGAAAAAAAATCTATAGCCTGGAAGAGATAAAAGTCCGGGAGCTCGTTGAACGTACCGATGAAGACTGGGATGAAGAAATTATTCAACGGCTGCTGGCCTATCTGAAAGATCTTCCAACCGATATGCTTCAGGTGCTGGAATTGCGATTCTTCGAAGACAAAGATTTTAAAGAGATCGCATTTATACTTGACATCACGGAAAGTGGCGCAAAGATGCGTACCTATCGGGCGTTGGATAAATTGAGAATGAATTTTAATATTAAGGTGAAGTACAATGAGTAAGCACGAAATCCGTCTTCGCCGGCAGAAATTTACAGGACGCGGTACCGAACGTTTCCGTAACTATGGCGCTATTCTGCAACGTCATGAGGAAGAAAAACGATTGAAGAAAATCCTTCGTGCGTTTACCTATTTTTTGATCATACTCATTGTGACGATTTTGATTGTGATCGTGGTGAGGGTGGAGAGGAAAGCAAGCAAGAAGGGGGTTGAGAGGGCATGGTGTGGGAGTGCTACTTTAGAAACTTGAAATTGAAAATTCGAAATTGGAAACTCAACACTTCGGAGCTTTTAAAATTTCATTCCCCGTTGTACATTACTCTCCTAACGAAAATCACACCTATGAAATCGACTCTACTCTTTCTGACAGCGCTAGTCGTTATTAACTGCGGTGTCATCACCACATGTCCGGGTCAAAAAACTAAACAGGACGTTATTAAATCGATTGATGGCAAGTACGATCAATACTCTGCTACAGCGAAAAAAATCTGGGACCTTGCAGAAGTCGGCTATCAGGAGGTGGAGAGTTCTGCCTTGCTTCAGCAGACACTGAAAGACGCGGGCTTTACCGTTCAAAGTAATATTGCTGGAATTCCTACTGCATTTACCGCTACCTATGGTTCGGGCAAACCGGTAATTGGAATTCTTGGAGAGTACGATGCACTGCCAGGCGTTTCTCAGGAAGCAGTCCCCGAGTTTAAACCTATTGTTGGACAAAAGGCAGGACATGCCTGCGGTCACCACCTATTCGGAACTGCATCAGCGGCAGCAGCAATTGCCGTTAAAGACTGGATGATCGCTAATAAAAAACCAGGCACTCTTCGCTTTTACGGAACACCTGCTGAAGAAGGTGGTTCAGGTAAAGTATATATGGTGCGCGATGGACTGTTCAGCGATGTTGATGCCGTTATTCATTGGCATCCTGGTCCTCAAAATGGCGTTGACTATGGTTCGTCACTGGCGAATAAAAATGGTAAAGTGAGATTTTATGGTGTGGCTTCGCACGCGGCCGCTTCTCCCGAGCGTGGACGCTCCGCACTTGATGGCGTGGAGGCAATGGATGCAATGGTAAATATGTTACGCGAGCATGTACCACAGGAAACACGCATTCATTACGTGATCACACGTGGTGGTGAAGCACCGAATGTTGTGCCTGCATTTGCAGAAGCATATTATTATGTACGCAACCCAAGTCGTGATAATGTAAAGTCAATTTGGGAACGGGTGGAGCTTGCGGCAAAAGGAGCTGCGATGGGAACGGGCACCCGCGTTGAAATAGAAATAACAGGAGGTGTCTATGACTTACTTGGAAACGAAACACTTGCCAAAGTAATGGATGCCAATCTGCATACAGTGGGCGGCTACACTTATACTGAACAGGAGAAACAATTTGCAACGAAAATCCAGGAGACGTTTAAAGATCAGGCATTGTCACTGGAATCAACTCAAACCATTCCTCCATTAAAAGCAAGAGACGAAGGTGGTTCAGGATCTACCGATGTTGGAGACGTAAGCTGGGTAGTTCCTACTGTAGGACTGAGTACAGCAACATGGGTACCCGGAACATCAGCACACAGCTGGCAAGCCGTTGCTGCTGGCGGAACAACGATTGGTTACAAAGGCATGATGATGGCTGCAAAGACAATGGCGCTTACGGCAATGGATCTGTTTTCGTCACCAGCAATCATTGAGCAATCATGGGTAGAAATGAAAAAGAAACGAGGCGAAAATTTTAAATATGAAGCGTTGATTGGAACGAGGAAGCCGGCGTTGGATTATAGAAAATGATCCTGTTTTCCAGACACCTCAGCCTTGGGATCTCCTTTGAGGAGAGGGTTGGGTGAGGTAACTTGTGTTAAATTGATTTAGACATATGGATGAAAAGAAAATTATTGAACTTCTCGCAGAATATCTCCAAAAGACCGACCGAATGTTGGACAGAATGGATCAACATGACATTTTTTTTGAAAAGCAATTCGCGCGTTTGGATATAGCTTTTCAGACGTTGATTGCACATTCTGAAAAGGTTGAGTCTATTCAACATGAAACAAAAGAGATTCATTTGGAAATAAGAGAGATTCAACAAGAGGTAAAAGATTTGCATCACAAATCAGTGGATATCCAACTAGATATAAAGGGAATTCACCTGGAGATAAAGGAAATTCAACAAGAATCTTTTGGGATAAAAAAAGAAATTCTTAAACAGCAGTCTGTAAATGAGACTTTACTAAAAGAAATTCTCTCCATATCAAAAAGAGTGCTGTCAATTGAGAATAAATCTGTCAAATAAGGTACTCTCGTACCATGAACTCAGACTCGTCTAATCCTCATCCCGTCACTCGCTGGCTTCATAACACCAACGCCTTCTGGTTTACTCTATACGTAGCATTCTCCGCCTTCTGCCTTTACACTTGTATCTTTTCATTGCGCAAAACATTTGGCGTAGCGACCTATGACGGCATCGTAGTATTTGGCCACAGCTTTAAAGTCTGGATGGTGATATCACAAGCCATTGGATACATGCTCTCCAAGTTCATTGGAATAAAAATTGTTTCGGAGCTAGGCGCTAGTTCAAGGGCAAAGGGAATTTTGTTAATGGTGTCCCTCGCCGGACTTTCATGGCTTGGATTTGCGCTCACTCCTACTCCTTATAATCTGATCTTTTTATTCTTTAATGGGTTGCCGTTGGGAATGGTTTGGGGAATTGTGTTTGGATACCTGGAAGGAAGAAAATCAACGGAAGTACTTGGTGCTAGTTTATCCGTGAGTTTTATTTTCTCTGCGGGATTTGCAAAGACGGTTGGTGGATTCATCATGCTGGACTGGGGCACTTCCGAATTCTGGATGCCGTTTGTTTCAACCTGCCTTTTCTTCCCTCCACTCCTATTATTCTTATGGATGATTGATAAGATCCCACCACCCACTCCCGAAGATGAAGCATTGCGAACTAAAAGAAGTCCAATGTCGGGACCACAGCGAATGCGATTGGCTCTGACGTTCGCTCCGGGATTGATTCTATTAATCCTTGCCTATACGGGACTCACCGCTTATCGCGACTTCAGGGATAATTTCTCAGCAGAGATATGGAAATCATTAGGATACGGAGACAAGCCCAGCATATTCACTTTTACAGAATCTATTGTTGCTATTATTGTTCTGATCGTCATCGGAAGCCTGATGATCATTAAAAATAATTTCAAGGCAATGGTGATCAATCACATCATTGTTATTACCGGGATGATTATGGTGGGAATAAGTACACTGGCATTTGAAAATAAATTAATAAGCGCCCCTACCTGGATGGTATTAGTAGGAATGGGGTTATACTTTGGATACATCCAGTTCAACAGCATTTTTTACGATCGCATTATTGCGACATTTAAATATGTTAGTACGATCGGTTTCCTGATGTACCTGGCAGATTCGTTTGGATACGTTGGAAGTATCGGAGTGCTTTTATTTAAAGAGTTTGGTAACACTCAACTAAGCTGGCTTGATTTCTTTATTTCGTCTGGATATATACTTTCCGTAGCAGGGTCGGTGCTGATTTCAATATCGCTGGTTTATTTTATTTTTAAGTTCAGAAGCTGGAGGCCGGTTGACAGGAAGTAATCGCGACTTTCATATGATGCTATAGGAGTAAAGCTTGCGCATAAATGCGCCAATATAATTCACCACGGAGCCACGGGCGCACGGAGAATACTCATTGACTTTTTCATCAAAATATTCAGCCTAAGGAGTCGAAAATACAAAGCTCTGTGAACTCCCCGACTCCGTGGTGAAATAACTAAAAGACCGAAGGTGTTTCTCAATAAGGATTATCTTGGACTAACATTTTTTCTCGAGGTGAAATTCCCTTCACAGATTTTTCATCTAATCAGAGGAAGATACTTTTCCCGATTTTCAATAATAACCCAAAGGTTTATTGCAAGCAACACAAGCGCTAGTGGAAGCCCCGACGGTGCATTTACAATGTGCGTTAACACGATTCCAATCATCACGGGAAAAATTATTATTGCAGCGAGTGGCCGGTACTTATTGGCCATGAAAAGTGTTCCCCCAACAATTTCGGCTACGGCAATAAGTGGCATCAGCCAGCCTATTTGCATAAACGCTGACATTAGTTTCATCATACTTTCGGGTAAATCGGCTGGCACAGGCATATAGTTAAAGAATTTATTTAGCCCAGCGTTAATGAACATGAGGCCAAAAAGAATACTTACTCCGGATAGAATTTTATTTTTCATTTTATTTTAATTTTTATTATCTGATTTAATGGGGAGACGCTAACAATTGCTATCCCTTATTGCCTTCGTTTACCTAATTTCCTTAATTTCAATTTTTAACAGACTCTTGTCAATGTTAATATAGTCCAATTTTACGAAACCATTCTTCTCGTTGAAGTACGCAATT
>JANYDR010000560.1 GCA_025363495.1 Cyclobacteriaceae bacterium
AGCGGGTATGAACTTCAAACGAATGATCAACAAGTGGAAAGTAAATCCACTTGTCTTTTTGGCTCAACTTTTTGAAGCTCTGCTAAAAGTCTTCAAATATCAATTTTTCCTGAAAATGAGTTTTTAAGGGACGACTAACTACACCTACAATTCTAAAGCTTTCAAATTTGTTTGGATCAAATCCACCAGAGCTGGCTCCAGCCGCGAAACGTGAGATTTTTTTTCCTATCGGATCTTTTTCATAACCAAACATTTTTACTGCCGCTTCATTTAAAATTACAGCACTTGAATCGGAAGGAAATTCATTTGAAAAATCACGACCGTCTTTGATATTCATTCCGAGGGTTTTCAGATAATCATAATCAATCCTCCAGCACTGAAGGGCAACCAGGTTATCACCAGTCGGTTGTTTTCCTTCCGGCCAATGTGAATTATCGTTCCGATTAGTTCCGCTAACAGGTAAGAATCCAGAAATGGTGCCGCTCAGCACCCGGCTGTCTTTTAATATTTCCTCCTTAAATGATTGAAGTTGGGTTCCCATGCCATAGGCATCCTTGATTACAATTACTTGATCTTTATTGAATCCAATCTTTTTGTTTTGAATAAATCCCAACTGACGATTGACAGCGATCGTACAAATGATCAAAAGAATTGAAATAGAAAATTGAAATACTACCAATGAGCTTCGAACCAGTCCGCTTTTCATTCCAAGGGCCATATTGCCTTTCAGAACATTAATTGGTTTGAATGCCGATAAAAAGAAAGACGGATAAACCCCTGCAAGAATTCCAATTAGAATAGCCGTTGGAATCACGACTAACCAAAAGGATCCCGTAGCAAAGGGAATGAATAACTGCTTACCGGAGAGTTCATTAAAAAAGGGAAGAATTAGCCAGCCAAGAATTATTGCTACTGAAAATGAAAAAACACTTAATAAAATAGATTCAGTTAAAAATTGCCGTACCAAATGTGAGCGCAGTGACCCCATTACTTTTCGCACACCCACTTCTTTCGCCCGGTTGGCCGATCGCGCAGTGCTTAGGTTCATGAAATTAATACATGCTATGGCGAGAATGAATAACGCGATTGCGCCAAAAAGATAGATATAGGTAATGTCGCTGTTCACATCAAGTTCTGCTGTGAGATCGGAGTGAAGGTGTATATCTTTCATTGGTCGCAGGGTCCAATCCAGTTTATTTCCGGTAGCACGGAATTTTTCCATTGTAAAATCATCTCCAAAAGCAGCACGTGCCTGCGGGCCAGCATATTTATCTACCATGGCAGGAAGTTTTGAATTCAGGGATTTGTAATCTGTTCCCGGTTTAAGCAATACATAGGTTACAAAGTTGCTGCTAAGCCACTGCGGATCTTTATGACACTGATCCGAAACAAGTGATAGAATAATATCAAATTTGAAGTGACTTGTAGCGGGCATGTTTTCATAGACACCAGTAATTTTATAACTGTCTTTATTTTCTACTATGAGAGATTGACCGACGGGGTTTTCACCAGGAAAGTATTTATCCGCCGTACGCTGACTGATGATCATCGAGTTCGGTTCATTAAGTGCTATTTTTGGATTGCCTTGAAGAAAAGGAATTGTAAAAATGTTTAGAATTGAACTGTCCGCGAGGACAACATCATTTTCTTTTATATTCTGATCGTTTCTTTTAATTAGCATAGAGCCTCTGCTCCAAAATCTTCCAGCATTCTCCACTTCAGGGTAATCTGCTTTCAAAGTCTCTGCCAATGGCCCGGCAGAAGTTGCCATGTGCAAGTGATTGGCACCGAACTTTACCTCTGTGTCAATGCGGTAGATCCGACTGGCAGCTTTGTGATGATTATCATAGTCTAATTCATTTGTTATATAAAGAACAATTAACAGACAGGAGGCTATGCCTACCGCAAGACCCATCACATTAATAAATGTGTAAAAACTATGCTTACGTAAATTGCGAAGCGCGATAGTCATATAATTTTTTAGCATAAGCTTTACGGTTTTGTTTTCTGTTTTTAAGATTTGATTTTGTGTCTCCCGCAATCCGGAGTTGTGTCCAAAGGCATGTAGCACTTTATAATAGGCATCCATGAATCGCATGCCGCTTTCCATTTCCGTTTCAATGGCGCTACAGATATGATCAATCATCTCGTCCTGAACACCTTCAGCAACAATGCCGCGATAATTCAGATCTTTAGTGATGTAGTCAATATGATCGGAAGAGAGATTCATCCAATTTGTACTTGCAAAACGTTTGACATTGTTTTAATAAAATCGACAAACTCGGCTACACGATCTTTTGCGATCGAACGACCCGCGGTGGTAAGTGTGTAATATTTTCGAACGCGTTTTCCCATCATCATTGTTTCTGTTTTGAGGAGACCTTCTGATTCCAACTTATGAAGCGTTGGGTACAAAGCTCCTTCCGTGAGAAGAAGCCTGCTTTCAGACAAGTCTTTTACTCGTTGGGTTATTTCGTAACCATACATTTTGCCATAGTCTTTCAGGACTTTCAGAACAATAGTTTGGAGGGTGCCTTTCAGTAGTTCGGAAGAGTGCATGGGCTAATACATAAGTGAATTATGTATATAAGACGCAGCAAAATCCCACAGGTTGCAGTGGATGGCAGGTATTCTAGCCTGACTTTATAGAAAAGCGTACCTTCACTCCTTCATTTATTGCATATGAGAGCGGTTTACGCACTTATTACTGTTTTTTTTATAGTGTGTATTTTTTTTACACAGTGGTACCTGTGCGATGTAAGAGGCCTGTGCGAAAAAATTGCCATCCTCGAAATACTCATGATGCTTTTGTTTGCTTTTCTAATTGGATTCGCGGGATCCTGGCTTGTGAGTGAAAATATATTTTTGTCAATTCGTCATCAGGTTGGAAAATTATTAAAAGAGAAAACGGTGCTAAAAGAGCAATTGCAATTGCTCGAAAGAGAAAAGCAAGTATTTCTTGCCAACCCCAATGCACAGCCACAGCTAGAAGATAAAGATTATGTAGTACAGCGACAATTGAAACCTGAAGCTAGAATGGATTTTATCCATGAATTGAAAAATTTAGAAA
>JANYDR010000195.1 GCA_025363495.1 Cyclobacteriaceae bacterium
CAGCCATGGAGACCCAAAGCCTCATATCAATACATTCAAAGTGAATTTATCGTGCCTGATTTTATAGTTGATATTTCCGGAACCTGGGATAAAAAAATGGAAGCAGTGAGAGCTTTCAGAACACAATTCTATGATCCCTCCAGTAAAGAACCTGAAACTTATATTTCAAACCCCGGCTTTCAAAAATTATTGGAAGCACGTGCTATTGAATTTGGTCATGCGATCGGGGTGGAGCATGGAGAGGGGTTTACGTCCAGGAGGTGGATTGGGGTTAATTCGTTGTTTGATCTTTTGTAGTTGGAGCGCCCTTTTTTTGGTAATCAGTGGTTCGCGGTTTGATAACAGATCCTAATTCAATATCCAGAGTACTGACCGATCACAGATTACCGATCACCAATTACTGTTCGCGGTTTGGTAATAGATGGTAAATCTAAAATATAGATCGCTCTACCGATTACAGGTTACCGATCCTGATTATCACTTATCCCTACGGCGCCAGCCTACTAATCTTCCACACCGACCCTGTCTTCGTATACAACACCCTATCATGCAACCTGCTCTCCCTTCCTTGCCAAAATTCAATCGTAAATGGATCCACTTGAAATCCTCCCCATTGTTTAGGCTTCGGTAATGCAGGATGGCCTTTGAATCTTTTTTCAATTTCAATGACACGGTCCTCCAAAAGTTTTCGGTCAGCGATCACAAGACTCTGAGGTGATGACCATGCTCCAACCTGACTTGCACGCGGACGACTTTGAAAATAGGCAGTTGACTTCTCTTCTGAAAGACGATCAGTTACACCTTCAATTCTAACCTGACGTTCAAGCTCCGGCCAAAAGAAATTCAAAGCACACATTGGATTTTCTTCAAGTTCTTTCCCTTTATTGCTTTGATAGTTTGAATAAAAGACGAAGCAGTTATTTTCAATTCCTTTTAGCAATACAATGCGCGACGAAGGACGACCCGTACTGGAAACAGTAGCGAGATTCATTGCATTTGGCTCGGGTAATTTTGCGGCAAGCGCTTCGCCAAACCATTTCTCAAATTGGGTTATCGGATTGGGTGTTACCGTCTTTATATCCAGGGTAGCTTTTGAATATTCCTTCCGTAAATTCTCAAGTGATTGCATCTTATTTCCTACTTATTTACCGCAAAGATGGTGACTTCTTTCTATGCTTTCCGGCGATTGAGGTTAAATTTTCCGTTTTCATTTGGAGGTATAACGAATCGTTGGTTTATTGAAGGATATTAGCATGGAGTTTTTCAAATACAGCAACAAATTAAAGCCCGAAAAGGGCAGGCTCCTCATCTCAGAGCCTTATTTACCTGACCCTAATTTTGAACGAACGATCATCTTATTATGCGAGAATAACGAAGAAGGTTCATTCGGTTTTATTTTAAATAAACCATCAATGGCAAGTGTGAGCGAAGTGATGGAGGACATTAAAAATTATGATTCACCTGCCATGGTTGGCGGACCCGTGCAACAAGACACTCTTCATTATATTCATCGCTATCCATCATTGGAGGACTCTGTTGAAATTTCAAATGGTATTTTTTGGGGAGGAAATTTTGAGAAGCTTATTTTCCTTCTTGAGACCAAACAAATGCAGCGCAAGGATGTTAAATTTTTCCTGGGCTATAGCGGATGGTCGGGAGGCCAGTTGGAGGAAGAACTTGCTCAGGATTCATGGATAGTCAGTGACCAGGTGGGTGAGGAGCTTGTATTTGATACTGATCCGGAGTTTATGTGGAGAAAAACCCTTATCGTCATGGGAGGGCGCTTTTCGGTTTATTCGAATTACCCAAAAGACCCCCGGTTAAATTGAAATGAATAGAATTGAATGAAATCTATATTTTTGCCGTTATTAAATTTTAGCCAGAAGCACGTAATTCGAAAATGATGGAAATGGAAGCGAAAGAAGAGGAATTGATGACGTTGAATAATGCTCTGGAACGTGAGGCACTTGGTGCAGCTCCGATTTCTCATCCACAAAGTGATGAGTTGGAGGAAAGTATGCACGCTCAGGATTATTCAAATTTTTCGAAGCATGATTTTATTGAGCTCCTTAAAGAGCTGGCATCTTCATCTGATTTTAAACGGACTGATTCAATCTTAAAAGAGGTTAAGGGTCGCTTTGATGAGATCCAGGAGAAAGAGCGTTCTGAGGCCCTGAAAAGATTTATTGATGAAGGTGGCGCACCGGATGATTTTGAATTCCGTCACGATCCGATGGATGCTTCTTTTGAAGCGAACTATAAAATACTCAAAGATCGTAAGACCGAACATTATAAAGGACTTGAGGACCAAAAGAATGAGAACTTCCGCAAGAAAAATCTCCTGCTGGAAGAACTCCGGAAATTAACAGACGGTGAAGACGATCGCCATAGCTTTGATAAGCTTAAGGAAATTCAGCAGCAATGGAAACTTATTGGAGCTGTTCCTTTAGCCCAATCCAAACCCTTATGGGCCAGCTATCATGCGCTGATGGACCGGTTCTATGATAACCGTAATATCTATTTTGAATTAAAAGAGCTTGACAGGAAGAAAAACCTGGAAGCAAAAATAGAATTGTGTGTGCGTGCTGAAAAGTTGGCAGGTATTGATAGGATAGGAGAGGCCGTTCGGGAACTCAATGAGCTTCATGAAGAATACAAGCATGTTGGTCCCGTAGCGAGAGAAGAGAAAGACGCCGTTTGGGAACGATTTAAAAAAGCGTCTGATGCTATTTATGCTAAACGAGATGTATTTGTAGCGAACCTCAATCAGGAGTGGTTAAAAAATCTTGAACTAAAAGAACAGATCATTGCTGAAATAGTTACGTACTCATCTTTCCAATCCGACCGTATCAAAGAGTGGAATCAGAAGACATCCGAAGTCATTGCAATTCAAAAGAAGTGGGAGACGTTGGGAGCAGTGCCTCGTGCCAGAGCAAAAGATACCAACAAACGTTTCTGGACTGCCTTTAAGACTTTCTTTAACGCAAAAGGAATATTCTTCAAAAAACTTGATGAATCAAGGATTGAAAACCTTGAACTTAAGAAGCAACTTGTACTAGAGGCTGAAGCGTTGAAGACCAATTCTGATTGGGATAAGACGGCAAATGCATTGAAGGCACTGCAAGTGAAATGGAAAGAAATAGGCCCTGTTCCTGAGAAACAGAGAGAAAAGATATACCAAGAGTTTAAAACAGCCTGTGATTTCTTTTTTGAACAGCGTCGTGTCAAGTATGAAGAAACCGATAAAGAACAGGCCGATAATCTTTTGAAAAAGGAAGCTATCTGTTCTGAACTTGAAAGAATGATCGAGGAGAAGACAGGAACATTGGGCCGACTAAAAGAACTGCAGAGAAGCTTTCAATCCATTGGTTTTGTGCCACGTGCATCCGTGAATTCCATCCGCGTTCGTTTCAATAACCTCATGGACAAATTCATTGCATCTCTTGATCAGGTAAGTCAGGAGGACAAGGATAAGGCAGTTCTCGAAATTCAGTTAGACAGTCTGAAGACAGATCCGGATGCAAGTCATAAGATCTATGCAAAGGAGCAGGCATTGCGCAAGCGCATCCAGAAGGCAGAGAACGATCTGTCCACGTTAAAGAACAACCTGGAGTTTTTTGGCCGGTCGAAGAATGCTGATAAGATGAAGGCAGAGTTCAATGAAAAGATCGAGTCTTCAACTGCGGAGTTGGCTCAATTGAAGAGTCAGTTAAAGATGTTGAAGGCGGCGGCGCAGTAGGGGCCCAACTGATAGTCCAAGATTTCCCCAGGGAAGGGCACAATTAAAATCCAGTTAAGGCAGCGGAGATCGGTGTATAATTTTCCGCAAAATCTATTACGTTCTACTATAAAATGCCTGACTGAGAAGTAACCAATTTGGTTACTTTTTCGTTTCTTGCAGTATGAATGTCTACAATCGGAGCTCGTTGATCGCTTTTTACGGAAAGCACCCCGATTGTAAGGAGACACTGGAGAGATGGTATCACGATGTTGAATCGATGGCTTGGAAAAAGCCAAATGACGTTACTCGGGATTTTAATAAGGCGCGGACGATAAAAAATAGCCGTGCCATTTTTGAGATTAATTTTAATGACTATCGCCTGATTGCGGAAATAAACTATCAAAAGGGATGGGTTTTCATTAAGTTTATTGGAACTCATCCTCAATACGATAAGGTAGACGCGATTACGGTTGATATGTTTAAACGCAAGAAAAAATGAAACTCAAGATATTAAAGACAAAAAGTGACTACCGTACTGCCTTGATGCGGTTCGAGGAAATATTTCAGGCGAAAGCCGGTTCAATGGATAGTGATGAGGCTGATGTACTGGCCTTATTGATTCGCGAGTACGAGGACAAGCACTATGTGATTGCCGCACCTGATCCCCTGGAGGCAATTAAATACAGAATGGAACAGCGTGGACTTACCAACCAGGACCTTGCTGTGATACTGGGCTTCAAAAGCAGGGTCACAGATATTTTTAAGAAGCATAGAAAGCTCAGCCTCGGAATGGTTCGGAAGCTCCATGATTCGCTGAATATTCCGTTGGAGACATTGGTAAAGGAGTACTAGCCGGGTTATCACTCGCCGTTGTTGGTGTTCCAGCCGCCACCTTTGAAACGATAATTCCATTACCACTCTTCTGAGCTAAGTCTCATCTCACCAACAACATTGGCCTCGCCGGCAGGCAGGCGTGTCATCTGTGGCAGAATTCTGGCGCAGCAACGACGAAGTCATTAATCCTTATCTTTGGCTCCATGAGTTGTCAATCAAAATAAATCTCTCTGAGATTGGCGGAAACACCAACTCCACACAAGGAAATATAACTTGACAAAGTAGGACTAATGCCTAGTTCCTATCCAGCCCAGGCGTTTCAGTTAGCGAAGAAGTGTCTTTTTATGTGTAGTGTATTTTAGAAATTCTGCTATCGTCCGGTAAAACGAATTTTTCGCTTCTGCTTCAGTTTTTCCATATCCCGTTAAATCCAGGGCAGGTGAATAAACAAAAAACAACCCCTCCGCCTGGAATTCACTCAGGCGTAATTTTACGGCGACGTCATTTTCGGCGTCTCGATACCTTCCGGTGTGAAATAGGTTCTTGAGCATGAAAGACTTTTCGGGCCATTTATTAGTTTAAAATAGCGGCATTTTGTTTGGATTCACAACTGCCTGTCGCAGGGAAAAATCAGAAGGTGGTCAAGGCCGCAGCTAAGTAAAGATTTATCAGTTATCACTTACTTCGATCCACCGATTACTGATCACAGATTACTGACTACTGATTTACCTTCATTATTTGCAAAAACCCCAACTTCATGTATTTTTGCGCCTCTTAATCGGGAATTAGGGATTTGGAATTAGGCATTAGGTCGTTACCGACGCCTTTCTCTCCTCTAAATAACGTTTAAGTGACATTAAGGGTAGTAAGTATCAGGTACCGAAACTCCTAATGCCCAATACCCAAAATACCTTCGGTATTTTTCGCCTCCTTAGCTCAGCTGGTAGAGCAACTGACT
>JANYDR010000199.1 GCA_025363495.1 Cyclobacteriaceae bacterium
CATCATCTTAAACACCTCACAGATTATGCTATCGCTTATTACCAGAACTTGCTGGACAAGTATGGCAAGGGTAGGGAGCGAAAGACGGAAATCAAGAGTTTCCAGTCAGTCACTGCCACCGACGTTATAGCGAACAATCAGAAGCTCTATGTGAACCGTGAAGACGGCTTTATCGGGTGGGGTTTGAAGAAGGATGAGTTCATTTGTGACTGCTCTGAGCTTGACGACATCATCGCTATCCGCAGAGACGGAAAGGCTGTTGTGAGGAGGATTAATGAGAAAGTTTTCATGGGTAAAGATATTTTACACGTCGGGATCTGGAAAAAAGGCGATGAACGCATGGTATATAACCTGATCTATAGCGACGGCAAGTCAGGGAAGGCTTTTGCTAAGCGATTTGCGATGCCGGCGATCATTCGTGACAAAGAATACAACCTCGATCAGGGCAATCCTAACAGCAAGGTCCAGTATCTCAGTGCCAATCCGAATGGTGACGCTGAAGTGGTAGAGGTGAAGCTTAGCCAATCGAGTACAGCGCGTAAAAAGATCTTCGACTTTGACTTCTCCGAACTGGAGATTAAAGGTCGTGGAGCCCGTGGAAATACAATCACAAAGTACCCTGTTCGCAAGGTTGATTTTAAGGAAGCAAAGGGAACAACCCTTAGTGGACTTGATCTCTGGTTTGATGAAGCATCTGGTCGCCTGAATAAAGAAAAGCGAGGTAAGCACGTTGGTAAGTTTGATGGTGATGACCAGATCCTGGCAATTACCAAAAGTGGTTCTTACAAGATCACTTCCTATGATATTAACAACCGTTACGAGCCCGAGAAGACAATCCTGGTTGAGAAGCTTAATCCCAAGAAGGCGATATCGGCGGTCTATGTTGACGGTGAAAGCAAGCAATATTTTGTAAAGCGTTTCCAGATTGAAACCAATAGCCTCGATAAGGAATTCGGATTTATCTCCGAAGGCATCGGTTCACGACTTGAGTTTGTTACAACCTCTGACACACCAGAAGTGGAAGTAGAACTTGTTAAAGGAAAAGGAAAAGACAAAGAGATAGAAGTTATTAACCTTGAAGACATCATCGATGTTAAAGGTTGGAAAGCTTTTGGCAACAGACTTTCGCAGCATAAGGTCACCAGAGTAAGACCTGTAGAGGATCCGGAAGATTCAGGTCTCGAAGAGGGTGATGACGATAACGACCTCGTAGAGTCAGCAGGAAAGGCGACCGAAACCGGAAAGGGTTCTCAGTCGTCAAAAAAAAAATTGGAAACAGACCCAATCAGCGAGGAGCAACAGCCAAGCCTCTTCGGGGAAAGCCAAAAGCCAGCGGAAAATCCTCAGCAAAAAAAGCCCCTCCCAAAAAGGCAAAAACCGGAGCAAGCAAGCCTCTTCGGGGAAAAGGAAGAAATTAAGGAGAAGCTAAAGGCTGAAAGTGGAAAGGTGAAAGTCGAAAGTGGAAAGAAGAAATTGCCGAAAACGGTGAGTGATGAATCACAAAAGCCGGGGGGATATACGGCGGGACAGACAATTGAGCTGGAGCTTTAATTCGATGATTTGTTGATTGATGATTCGTTGATGGAATCGTTGTACTTTTGAGATTACCATTAGTGAATCCTGCCTGGTTGAACACGAATCATGAAAATTTTGCTTGCCTGTTTAATCTTAATTTCTTCAATATCATTCCGGGCCGCCACTGCTCAGGAAATAAAGGCGGAAGGCAAAGTCATGGATGCCGTTACGAAAAAGGGGGTAAAGGCGAAGATCCAATATAAAAGTTACCCAACAGGAAGCATTTCAGGCAGATTCAATGACAGCACTTTCTCATTCGGGATCTTTGGCTCATCCAAATATCAAATTACAGCTGATGCCGAGGGATACATTTCCGGAACGGCCCTCGTTGATCCAAAAGATATTGATTCGAATAATAGAGTTATACGTGATATAGTTCTTACGAAGAAAGGGCAAACCATTGTATTGGATCACCTTATTTTTGAGCAGGGAAAGGCATTGATTAATTCAAAGTCGTTCCCGGGTCTTGATGAAGTAGTGGTAATGATGAAGGATAATTCAAAACTTGAGATTCAGCTCGAAGGTCACACCGACAACCAGGGTAATGCTGCAAAGAATATGGAACTTTCTCAGGAACGAGTTGATAACGTAAAGAAGTATCTCGTTTCAAAAGGCATTGCAAAAGACCGCGTGAAGACCAAAGCGTTTGGTGGAACCAAGCCTCTTGAAAATGCCAACACGCCTGAGGCAAGGGTGAAGAATAGAAGAGTGGAGATGAGAATATTGAAAGATTGATATGGAGCTTAAAGCCGAAAGTTGAAAGCCGAAAGCCGAAAGCTAGATCCTCCTGTTGACTAGATATCGGGTGTGTAAATTAAACTGTGTCAGTTAATAATTATCGTAATCATACCTGATGTTGGAATGTGGTCAACTCCCACGTATCCAC
>JANYDR010000070.1 GCA_025363495.1 Cyclobacteriaceae bacterium
AAGGCCCAAAAACAGAGATCAAATAGCCAAAATTGAGCCAAGATCGGCAGGCGAATATCCCACCGATTTGATGGTTTTATTGTCTGACTTCCGATAGACCAACCAGGTATCCCCTTCTTTAAGGTAATAGCATTCAGTTCCATCTTTCTGTAAATAGTGTGCCACCGTCTTTTTGGCCTCGTCCTCTGATTTGCAGGCTTTGCTCATATTTGATCTTTGAACTTCATCAAAAAGCGCTTTGAATTTTTCTCCCAGTCCGAACTCAAGAACGGCACCGGATAACACATATTGTATATCGCAAAGTGCATCGGCTATGGCTACTATATCCTTATCCCTGATGGCCTCCTCAAACTCACGCAACTCCTCTGCAATTAACTCCACACGGAGCGCACAACGTTTGGAATCAGGTATGGAGGGTGACGCAAGAACGGGATGTTTAAAAGTGCGGTGAAATTTTGCTACTGACTCGAGTGTTGCAGGTTGGTCCATGGTTTAACGCTGGTTCAAAGAGCAATAAAAGGAATCTCATACGCGATTCAAAATAGGCTGATAAAATTTCCCCTCATCACCAGATTATCCGGTTAATCGCTGGCCAACGCCTATATTTGCCCCCTGATTTATATCGCTTTAGATGAAGAAAAATTTTGTCAATGAACTGACCTGGAGAGGCATGATTCATGATGTGATGCCGGGCACTGAAGCGCAGCTTCAAAAGGAACTTACCTCAGGCTATATCGGATTCGACCCTACCGCTGATTCCCTTCATATCGGAAACCTGGTACAAATAATGACTCTGGTTCATTTTCAGCGCTGCGGCCACAAACCGTTCGTTTTAGTGGGCGGAGCCACCGGCATGGTCGGCGACCCGTCCGGGAAATCCGCGGAGCGAAACCTCCTTTCCGAAGACGTATTACGACAAAATGAATCGTGTGTAAAAAAGCAACTGGAGAAGTTTCTCGATTTCTCTTCCGGACCAACTGGCGCGGAGGTCGTCAACAATTACGATTGGTTCAAAAACTATAGTTTCCTCGACTTTATAAGGGACGTTGGAAAGCATATCACCGTCAGCTATATGATGTCGAAAGACTCAGTTCAAAAGCGACTGGAGTCAGGACTCTCATTTACTGAATTCACCTATCAGTTGGTCCAGGGATACGACTTCTTCTGGCTTTATAAAAACAAAAATTGCAAACTTCAGATGGGTGGCTCAGATCAATGGGGTAATATCGTCACCGGCACTGAGCTTATTCGCAGAAAAGATAACGGTGAAGCTTTTGCTCTAACGACTCCACTGATCAAAAAAGCAGATGGAACAAAGTTCGGTAAAACAGAACAAGGAAATGTTTGGCTTGACCCTAAGAAAACGTCACCCTATCATTTTTATCAATATTGGTTAAATGTATCAGACGAAGACGCTACGTCATTTATAAAGATTTTTACTGAGCTACCGGAAGAAGAGGTTCATACACTGATTGCGGAGCATCAAAAGGCGCCACACACCCGGTTGTTGCAGCAGGAGTTAGCAAAACAGATCACTATTCGGGTGCACTCAAAAAATGATTACGAAACTGTAGTTAAAGCTTCCCAGATTCTCTTTGGAAATTCTGTAACAGATGACCTTGTTCAACTAGATGAAGAGACGTTGCTTGCCGTGTTTGAAGGTGTACCTCAGGTAGTTGTGACGCGATCTTCATTTGAATCAACACCTTCTGTTACGGACCTTCTGTCTGAAACAACTAAGGGAGCAATTTTTTCATCAAAGGGAGAAGCGCGCAAAATGATCCAGGGGGGTGGCGTGAGCATCAATAAAATAAAGATCGAAGATACTCAGCGGAAGCCCGACTTTCAACTGCTACTGGACAGATACCTGCTGGCTCAAAAGGGGAAAAAGAATTACTACCTGATCATCGTTGAGTAATCCATGACCTGGAAGGAAGCATTTCAGATCAGTCACATGCGATGGGCTATGGCCTTTTGCCTGATAACTTTCTTATTAATGTTCTTGTACATGCCTGTTTATTACAGGGATATTATTGATCCTAAAGAAGGATTTCTTTTCAACGATCCCTTCCTGAATTTATTCACCCCCAGGGATTGGTACATACCGATCTTTTTTATTCTTTATGTTGCTGTCGTCCAAACGATCTTTTCATATGTAAAGAGTCCTTCCGTTGTTCTGGTTGGTGTCACAACATATTGTGTTGTAAATATTCTCCGTACGGCCACTATGTATATTCTCACGCTCGAACCTCCCTCCGGGATGATTTTGCTTGCTGACCCAATATCTTCAGCGCTTTATCCCAGTACCGGATTTGCCAAAGATTTGTTCTTTTCTGGTCACGTAAGCACAATTATGATCGTAGTGCTCATTGAAAAAAACCGACTTGCCAAAGCCCTTAAAATTCTGGGTACAGTCATTATAGGCGTGCTATTGGCCTGGCAACATGTGCATTATACTCTGGACCTCATCGCCGCACCAGTCTTCACATATGGCGTATTTCTTATTGTTCGTAAGTATTTCGAAATTAGAGTTGAAAATGACGATTTGGCGGAGAGCTCCAAATCAAACTAAAAATGCCAAAACGCCGTTTATATACCTAAATCGCAAGATTTAATGTTAACAATTCAATAAAATTCAAGTAATTTGCGCTTTGGTAGATTATTTAAAACAGAAAACCGCATGTACGAGCAGGTAAAGAATGGAAAGAGCCACCACAAGGTAAATGGAAGTTATCCGTTTTTCTCATTAGAGTCAGCGTTGACACAGGAGCAGAAAGATTTTTTTGATACATATGGGTTCATCCATTTCAAAAATTTTGTTGATAAATCATTAGTAAAACAAATGCTTGACGAATCTGTCAGGATACAGGAAGAGTGGATCAAGGGAGATGTGAAGATGGTGAATGGTGTGCCCATTAAATACGGCACTGACGTGAATGGTCAGAAGATTGTTCAGCGATTTGCTTTCCTTAACCAGTTCAGCAATCTGTTTGACAATTTTATTAAAGATCCAAGATTACAGGCTCTTTTTACACTTGTAGGCACTCCAGATTCACGCATCGGTGAGAATGAAAAAGATGGACTTGTTTTTAATCACTATGTCAATTCATCAGAAAGCAATTTCAGCCAGCTAGGATGGCATACAGACGCTTTACGGGATATTTTTTATGGTAACAAGATCATGCCAATGTTAAATGTTGGCCTGCATCTTGACTACTCTTCGACTGATAATGGAGGCCTTCGTATTTTACCAGGCACTCACAATAAAGGCATTGCAACATTACTCTTCAAAAAGTTTTATTTCCTTAGTCACAAGCCTGACAAGAGTGAAATAGGCTTGAATGTTGAGCCGGGTGACCTTACTGTCCATGACGGTCGTCTCTGGCACCGCGTTGCTCAATCACCTCATGTTGGTGAAAAGAGTCGCAGACGCGTGATGTATGTGCCAATCGTTACTGGAAAATTTCAGCCAAGAACGGAAGAAAGCAAGCCATTGTTCTATCAGCGTTTGATGTCGTTGACCAACAAGTAATCACAATATTTTTTTATGGCGTATGCCTTGATCACTGGGGCCAGCGGAGGAATCGGCTGGGCACTTGCAAAAGAACTGGCTTCACGCAAGCATGATGTTTTATTACTCGCCAGGTCTTCCGATATTCTAAAGATAAATTGCGAAGAGCTCCGGCAGAAATTTGGCATTCGTGCAGACTTCCTTGCAATGGATCTTTCCATTACAGATTCCGCATTGCGTGTTAGCGAATGGCTGAACGAAAAGAAATATTCAATCGACATTCTCATCAATAATGCGGGCTTCGGATCCTGGGGAAATTTAAAAGATATCCCCCGCGCAGAACTGAACCAGATGATGCAGTTGAATATGATTTCACTGGCAGATTTCTGCAAAGTATTGTTACCCGAGCTTGAGAAAAATTCCAT
>JANYDR010000248.1 GCA_025363495.1 Cyclobacteriaceae bacterium
CTTTTCAAATAGCAGCCTGTGTTAAGAAATGAGTTATTCAATCTATGACTTCAAATATACCGTTGTCAATTATTATATATTTTTTTCGTTTCACGAAAAACTCATTAAAAAAATGTTTTACGGCATACCTCACTATTCGCAGTTGAAAATTCTATTTCTCCTTCTTTGGAACAGGATCAAATCCGCTGGTGCCCCAGGGATGACAACGACTGATTCGCTTTGTACCCATCCATATTCCTTCGACCACTCCCCATTCCTGTATTGCTTCTACGGTGTATTGCGAACAGGAGGGAACGTGGCGGCAGCCGGCTCCTATTAGCGGCGACAATGTTGCCTGGTAGACTTTGATGGGGAAGATGAATATTTTTTTAAACATGCTTTTTAAAAATAGGCAATAGCAGTAGGCAAAGATTGTTACGTGAGAAGGATTCAATTCTTTATTTAATCTATAGTTTTTATTTTAATCAATCTGATTCAGTTTGGGAAGACATTGCCTACTGCCCTTTGCCTATTGCCGACTTACTTCTCATCTTTAATGTACAGTAAGCAAGAGCAGTAGGCAAAGATTTATTACGTGAGAAGGATTCAATTCTTTATTTAGTCTCTAGTTTTTATTTTAATTAATCTGATTCAGTTTGGGAAGACATTGCATACTGCCCTTTGCCTATTGTCAACTTATTCAAAAGAGTACGTAATCTCCCCATCTTTCCCATCCTTCAATTGAACGCCAATACCTTTCAGGTCGTCTCTGATCTTATCGGATAGTGGATAATTGCGATCTACCCGCGCCTTTTTCCTCAACTCAATTAAAACCTTAATGGTTCCATCCAATAACTGATCGTCGTGAGAAACTTCTTCTTTTAGACCAAGAGCATCTTCCATGAAACCGATGTAAGCTTTTTTGAAGCTGTCGAAAACAGTCGGATCAATTTTAGACAATGGTAGGTTTCCTGATTTGATATCATTGATGCGTGAAGACATTTCGAATAATACGGCAAGTGTTTTGGCTGTATTGAAATCATCACTCATATTTTGATAACATGAAGCAATTAATGATTTCAGGGTATTATTTATTTCTTCATCAGGCTGAGAGGACTCTGCTGAATAGGCAATGGCTTTGATCGTTGAGAGCGATGTGCTCAATTTTTTATAACCTTTTTCCGCCGCAAGAAGTGCTTCATTTGAAAAGTCGAGGGTACTGGAGTAATGAGATTGAAGCATAAAAAACCGAACCGTCATTGGTGTAAAACCTTTTTCAAGCATGGCGTGATTTCCTGAAAATAATTCGCCCGGTAAAAAGGAGTTGCCAAGGGACTTGCTCATTTTTTGTCCGTTTACCGTGAGCATGTTTGAATGTATCCAGTAATGCACCGGTGATTTTCCATTGGCTCCTGTAGCTTGTGCAATTTCACACTCATGATGCGGGAACTTGAGGTCCATACCTCCGCCATGGATATCAAATGTTTCCCCAAGATATTTTGTGCTCATCACAGTACACTCAATGTGCCAGCCGGGAAAACCGTCTCCCCACGGAGAAGGCCAACGCATGATGTGAGAAGGTGAAGCTTTTTTCCAGAGAGCAAAGTCAATTTTTTCTCGCTTCTCATCCTGACTATCGAGATCGCGCCCGCTTTCCATCAGGTCTTCAATGTTGCGACCCGATAATATCCCATAATGATGTGAGAGGTTATACTTTTTCACATCAAAGTAAACTGAGCCATTGGTTTCATAAGCAAGACCAAGTTCAATTAATTTCTGTGTGATCTGAATTTGCTCTACAATGTGGCCCGTGGCAGATGGTTCAATGCTGGGAGGGAGAATATTAAACTGACGCATGACAGAATGAAAATCTTCGGTATAGCGTTTGACGATTTCCATTGGCTCAAGCTGTTCGAGACGTGCCTTCTTTCCAATTTTATCTTCGCCTTCATCAGCGTCATTTTCAAGGTGACCAACGTCGGTAATATTGCGTACATACCTGACCTTATAACCCAGAAAGCGCAGGTACCGGGAAATGATATCAAAAGATAAAAACGTCCGGGCATTTCCAAGATGAACATTATTGTAAACAGTTGGCCCACAGACATACATACCTACAAATCCGGGAGTGATAGGCGTAAAAACTTCCTTTTTACCGCTAAGGGAATTGGTTAGAGACAGGGGAAACGTTTCGTACAACTTCATGACGTGATTTAACACGCGAAGCTAGTAAAAAGATTGTAGGAAGTTTCAGTTTGCAGGTTCCAGGATTCAGGTTGGATACGTAAATTTTAGGAGCGAACCACTGATTGCTAATTAATTAACGATTACTCCCACTTTGTCATGTTTGCCTTTGGCAGGGTTCTACGACCCAGCTTGGGCAAAACTATGGTTCTACTTTTAAGCGAAAGAAAAACCCTTTGCCACGGATGACACAGATTTTCAAGGATATAGAAATAAAAAACTTTAGCTCGCGAGTAAATTGTCACTGATTGGCAGCAAAGCTGCGCTCATCCGTGAAACTCTCTTTCATTGAAAGTAGGTTTTTGCAAAAGTCCGTGTTCATCTGTGGCAAAGTATTTTTTTGTTAGATACCAATTCGATCACTGCTTTATCGAGCTTATCTCTTAACAATCTTAAACTCAACCCTTCTATTCATCCTCCTGTGCTCCTCTGTATCATTTTTTACAACGGGATTTGCCGGGCCGTAACCTTTTCCGGTGATCCTTTTTGAAGGAATACCATGATCAACCATATATTTTTTTACGATGCCAGCACGGTCCATTGAAAGAGCTATAAGACTTACTTCTCTTCCGATATTGTCGGTATATCCACCTAATTCAATTTCCATCGTAGTGTTTTGTTTCATGATGGCTATTAATCGGTCGAGTTCGGGATAAGATTCGGGCTTGAGAACAGCCTTAGCCTGTTCAAAGAAAACGTTATTCAGTTGTATGGTCTGACCTTCAACAATGGGTAACAGAAACAGATCTTTTTGAATTTCCAGGTAGGTACTTACTGCGATCAATTCAAGATTCTCACTCACTGATAAGTGATCGGCGGCAGCGGCGTGAAAACCATAATTAATTCCATACGGAAGTACTATTTGGTAATCTCCGGTAGTTGGATCGGAAGTCGCTTCACCAACTTCTTTGGAAGTGGTCAGGTTGTCAATAAATATGTTGGCGGCTATGGGTTGCTTGGTTTTTGCATCCAATGTTTTTCCGCGCACCAACACTACCGGATCAGGCTTTACTTCTTTTGCAACTTTGATCCGGACGATATCACTTTTGCCGAGGCTATTCTGACTTGAAACCATATAAGCATATTCGCCGGAGGCGGGAAGAACATAATAGGCATCGAAGTAGGGTGAATTTATTTCTGGTCCGAGATTAACCGGTTCGCTCCAGCTAGTCCAATTATCATCAGTACGTTTGCTCATAAAGATGTCTGAATCGCCATAGCCTGGTCTTCCGTTTGTTGAGAAGTAAAGGGTGCGTCCATCTGCGGCAAGAAATGGTGATACATCTTTATATCGTGTGTTGATTGTTGGTCCTAAATTTTGTGGCTGACCCCAGATGCCGTTTTCATCCTGAACTGATACGAACAAATCCCGATCATCGGGATTATCGCTGGGAAAAAGATTGTCGTTGTTTTTTGTTGCGAACAATATCGCTTTACCATCTGCAGCAAGGTACCCTTCAAAATATTTTGCTGTATTCACAAAACTTAGTCCGATTTTTTGTGGATCTCCCCAGCCTGATCCGTTCCGACTTCGTGTCATAAACTCAGACGCCGTGACATATAGAATTGTATTCTTATCCGTGCTGATAGATATTATGTTATTGACATCTTTATCATTTATCGGGCTGCCCATATTTTCAGCAGTGCTCCACGTTGTGCCATTTAATGTAGACACATAGAAATCCTCGCCATCGGCTACGCCACCTACATTGCCCTCATAATTTTCCCTGCCGAAGTACAAGTGAGTACCATCGGCAGTAATTATTGGTACCAAATCGTCGACGGATGTATTGATGGCAGGTCCCAGGTTTTCTTTTACAAATCCTTTTGTAAGGTTCTTTGGCAAATTGATAAAGATGTTGTCCTGTTGAAATTTTAAATCATCGATCTCAACTTTCATTTTAGTATAGGACGCAAACCCAATGCCTGTTCCG
>JANYDR010000310.1 GCA_025363495.1 Cyclobacteriaceae bacterium
AACTTCTTTACAAAATGGCTAAAAGATGTTGAGGCAGATCAGATCAATGGAAGTGTACCTTTTGTTGTTCCGAATGTGCTTGGTGCTGGTGCTACGGGTTCAGCCGGTTGGGCGGATGCTGCAACCATTATTCCGTGGGACTTATATCTCGCGTACGGCGACAAGCGCGTGCTTGAAACTCAGTTTGAAAGCATGAAAGCCTGGGTTGGCTTTATGGAGCGGAACAGTACCAATTATTTATGGAATAAGGGATTCCATTTTGGCGACTGGCTCTTCTACAGGCCCTTTGATGATAATGACGGAAGAGCGGCTGTTACTGATAAATATCTTATTGCTCAAACATTTTTTGCGCACTCGACGCAATTGATGATTAATACGGCAACCGTTTTGGGGAAGAAAGATGACGTTGCAAAATATACAGCCCTTCTACAAAAAGTTAAAGAAGCATTTAACAATGAGTATGTAACCTCAAATGGAAGATTGGTTTCGAGCACTCAAACAGCCTACGTGCTTGCGCTGAATTTTGATCTGCTTCCTGAATCATTGAGATCACAGGCTGCAGAAAAGCTTGTTGAGAATATAAAATCGTACGACAATCATCTTACCACGGGCTTCCTTGGAACACCGTACCTGACTCACGTACTCACACGCTTTGGCTACAACGATATCGCCTATAAATTATTAATGCAGGAATCCTATCCATCATGGCTTTATCCGGTTAAAATGGGAGCAACAACAATATGGGAACGATGGGATGGAATCAAACCTGACAGCACATTTCAAACAGCAACCATGAATTCGTTCAATCACTATGCATACGGTGCAATTGGCGATTGGATGTATCGCGTGGCAGCAGGTATTGATACAGAAGAGTCAGCCCCCGGTTATAAAAGAATTACTATTAAACCTCACCTTGGTGGCGGATTGAAAATGGTCAATGCAGAATTGCAAACATATTATGGAGCAATTAAATCCAGCTGGAAAGAGGAACAAAATAAATTGACGATGGATGTAAGCATACCTGCTAATACAAGGGCGCATATATTTATTCCATTCTCTGGAGCACCGGAATTAATTACTGAATCAAACAAACCAATTAATCAAATAAAAGAAATCATAATAAAGGGAAAGACGGGAGAATATGTGGAGGTTGAAGTTGGGTCGGGAAGTTATCATTTTTTGATAGCGCGGTAGATCTGACCCGGGGCTTTATAGGAGAAAGGCTGGGTGAAGTCGACTGCGATATATTAAAAATCTTTTACGCCATGAATATTTCGAAAGCAACTGAGAGATGCATCAACGTCATGAAAAAAGGGTCTTTGAAAGCTTATTTTCAAGTGGGGCCGGATTACTCTCCTTGGCTCCAAGGCGGACGGTGTAAATCCGGCCCAACTACCCAGGCAGAGCAAATAACTTCTTCGAAGAAGATTCTGGCCAACGAGCCAACTCCCCCGTAAAACTATTTGGACTAATATTTCATCCCTTATAGAATCTAACGTATGAGTCATGAAAACTAAAATCCTAACAACAACCCTACTTATAGGGCTTCTTTCCGGACAGTTTTTTCCCAAAGCTTTAACAAACCTAAGCTTGACAGCTTGATGGACATACTTGCTGACAAGAACCAAGCAATGGGTAGTTTAACAATTTCCAAAAAGGGTGTTGTAGTTTACAGTAGAGCGATCGGGTATAGCTTCATTTCAGGCAACGAGAAACTTCCTGCAAGGGATCAAACGAAATATCGGATTGGTTCAATCACCAAAATGTTTACTGCGACAATGATTTTTCAACTTATCGAAGATGGAAAACTAACCCTAACCACAACAGTAGATAAATTCTTTCCGCAACTTCCAAACGCCAGCAAAATCACAATCAGCAACCTGCTTAATCATAGGAGCGGGCTTCACAATTTTACGGATGATCCGGAATATCAAACCTGGATGACACAACCAAAAACACGAGATGAGATGCTCGCAATCATCTCGAAAGGCGGAGTTGATTTTCAACCTAACGAGAAATCTTCTTACAGCAATTCGGGCTATGTTGTTTTAGCCTACATCATAGAAAAAATTTCTAAACAGTCTTATTCAAAATATTTGAGTAATAGAATCACTTCAAAAATTGGCCTTTCAAGTACTTATGTTGGCCCCAAGACCGATACTAAAAAGAATGAGAGTTTTTCATACCGCTTTTTAAATAGCTGGGATCTAGGAGGTCCGGAAACAGATTTGAGTATTCCAGGTGGAGCTGGCGCCATTGTCTCTACGCCAGCTGATCTGACTAAATTTATTGAATCGCTATTCTTCTTAAAATTGATTTCCAGTAGCAGCCTGGAGCAAATGAAAACAATGACAGACGGTTATGGAATGGGAATGTTTCAATTTCCCTTTTACACAAAACAAGCTTATGGACATACCGGAGGAGTTGATGGTTTTGCATCTATTCTGGAGTATTTTCCTGAGGACAGTTTAGCCCTCGCCTATTGCAGTAACGGACAGGTCTATCCTATGAATTACATCCTGATCGGGGTCTTAAGTATTTATTTTAACCAACCGTATTCAATACCAACATTCTCTTTAAAAACTGAGGACTTAGACAAATATTTAGGTGTTTATTCCAGCATACAAATTCCATTAAAAATTACAATAACTAAGAACGCTACAACCCTGATCTCACAGGCAGCCGGACAACAATCCTTTCCTCTTGACGCAACAGAAAAGGACAAGTTTAAATTTGACCCTGCTGGAATAAAAGTGGAGTTCAATCCTGATAAGAACGAGATGACTCTTAAACAAGGAGGGCAAACTGTTTTATTCACCAAAGAAAAATGAAATCTTGAGAGTTGTTGCTTATAAGAACAAGAAGTGTTGTCGGTCCTGGTAAATGGAGCTACGAATTAAGTGTGGACTCGGCCCTATTACTGCCAATCGAGTAGACTGCCTCGCCAGTTGTAACTGACGAGTTCGCCTCCCACACCACTATACCCCGAAAGGTCGGAGCAGGCAGTACGGGCCTCATATACAGCGGTTCATTAAGTTGTATGCTTTTCGTAATAATCGAGCATGGATTCATAGCCTCGCGTTACCAATCGGCTCAAGTTGATCGTCGTTACCATAATAGGACTTTGGTTTCTCCCCGACACATAGCAGACTTTTGCGTACAACTATCGGGGACTATTTTTACATTCGTTAATGGACAAAAGAAGAATGAAGAAATACCGGCAGATTTACAGTTTATTCTTACTGTTTGTTTTTTGCGCTTCCTGTAAAGAACAACGCAAAACTGAACTACCAAAAGATGATGTCAAGTCCGAAACCAAGACATAATTTTCCACGGGCCTGACAGGGTCTCGCGTACTCTCAAGCAAGATAGAAAGGGCAATATTTGGATGGCTTCATGGGACGGTGTTTTTCGGTACGATGGAAAATCGTTTACCAATATTACTAGTGAAGTAAGCTCGGCTCGCTTTTCCATTTTAGAAGATAGAGAAGGAAACTTTTGGTTCGCTTCTGTTGGTTTAGGCGTTTATTATTACGATGGGATATCCTTTCAAAATTTTACAACCAAGGAGGGGCTTGCTAATGATCGGGTCGGTGATATTTATGAAGATAAAACTGGTAATATTTGGTTTGGTACTGAAGGCGGAGTAAGCCGTTACGATGCTAAATCCTTTGCCTTCAGTGTAAACAAAACCGGGAAATCATTTCGAAATTTTACAACGAAAGAAGGACTGTCGAACAATGATGTTAATTCCATCATTGAAGACAAAACAGGGAAATTCTGGTTTGGCACGAGGGGCCATGCCTGCGTTTATGATGGAAAAAAATTTACCGTTTTCACCCATCACGGCAAACCTTTTACGAATGTTCGAACTATAATCGAAGACAAAAAAGGCAATATTTGGCTTGGTGGCAATGATGGCTTGTGGCGCTATGACGGCAGTACATTTACCAATGTTACACTGAAGCCTGTTGGCTATGTCTACGAAGATAAAAAAGGAAACATCTGGACTAGTTCAGCAGAAAACACTAATGGACAAAGACAAGATTGGCTACTATCCCGTTATGAGGCAAAGTCATTGTCAAATGAGAATCCCATTGTAACCGAAATAAAACCCAAAGCAGAAACGCTTTTTGGGATTTTAGAAGCTTACAATGGAAGTATTTGGTTTGGTACGGACAGGGGTGCATATCGTTATGATGGAATTACCATTAATGACTTTAAAGGTAAAGAGGGAAAGAAATAATTACCCATCTGCCGCAGACCTGTGCCCGGCTTCCCGACGCGTCGGGATGGCTACAATGTAAGTAGTCTTCGGACTGCTGTGAACCCTAAACTTATTATATTGACTAGATAGTCTTTCAAGCGGGGCCGGATTACTCTCCTTGACCACAAGGCGGACAGTGTAAATCCGGCCCAACTACTCACGCAAGACAAATAACTTCTTCGAAGATCCGGGCCAACGGTAAAATGGTTAAATTTGCAACATGGGACTAATCGAAATTTATAGAGACCAGATCTTTGAACTATGTGAGAACCATAAAGTCAAAAGTCTGTATTCTTTTGGTTCCGTAAACACCGCGCGTTTTACGAAAGAAAGTGACGTTGACTTAATGGTTGACTTTGACACAAGCGACCCAATAGAGTATGCTGACAGCTATTTCGACTTAAAATTTGAATTAGAGCGAATCTTGAACCGATCAATTGATCTGTTAGAAAGCAAAGCTATTAAGAACCCCTTTCTAAGAGCGAACATTGACAAATCAAAAATTCTCATCTATGAACAATGAGGTAAAGACCTGGCTAAAAGACATCGAACAGGCGATTACTGAAATCAACTCATTCATACCTGAAGTAAAGAATTTCAAGGCCTTTCAAAAAGACCTAAAGACCAGAAGGGCGGTTGAACGAAATATTGAAATCATAGGAGAAGCAATCAACAGGATTCTCAAAATGCAACCGGACGTTAAAATAAGTCATACGCGAAAAATCATTGACACCAGGAACAGAATAATTCATGGATATGATTCAGTTTCAGAAGACATGCTTGGGGAATTATCATTAGAAACCTTCCCGACTTAGAGAAAGAGGTCAAAGAACTATTGAAGTGACTGGCGCTGCGCACAATCGAGTAGTCGGCCACGCCAGTTGTTATTAACGAGGTTTGCCTCTCATATTTTATCTCCCAGAATCCATTGTAGGCAGACCATCTTGACAGGACAAAAATTTATCTCCCACCCTGAACCAAACCCTCATATTTTCGTCAAATTCACTGGTCGTTGATATGGAGACAGTCGATTTCCTGAAATTTATGAGAATATAAAAGCTAATATACAGCTTGATTTCAAGCTTTATGTCCCCTTTGTGGTTAAACTTTCTTCAGGAGCCTTAAGAACTATGCTCGCGCAGCGAGTAATAATTCTATATTCTTAAATTTCATCCCGAACTTCCTCGCCACCGACTCGTTGGTTAACCCTCCCTTGTACGTATAAACTCCTTTCATAAACCACTTATGAGAGAATATCATCTCCTCCACTCCTCCTTCTTCGGCAGCGCGGAGAATTGTCGGAGTAAAAATATTGCTTAAGGCCGTTGTAGCTGTGTGCGCTACGCGTGAGGCAACATTCGGCACACAATAATGGATCACATCGTATTTACGGAATGTTGGTTTGGAATGAGTTGTAATCTCTGACGTAGCAATGCATCCACCCTGATCAATACTCAAATCAATGATCAATGAATTAGATTTCATGTGACTCACCATTTCTTCTGACACCACATGTCGCGCCCTGCCTTTTTCTGCACGCAAGGCACCGATCACGACATCGGCTGATTTCAAACTTTCTCCCAGCGTTACGGTATCAATCGTTGACGTATAAAACTGATGTCCTAATGTGTGCTTGATTCTTCTTAGCTTATAAAGATGATTATCGAAGACTTGAATCTCGGCCCCTAAACTTAGTGCCGCACGACCGGCATATTCTGCCACCGTACCTGAACCAATGATAACAACTTTAGTGGGGGGCACTCCTGTGATACCACCGAGAATAATTCCCGCGCCATCATGAACTGAGCTGAGATATTCTGCGGCAATCAACATCACTGTGCTTCCGGCAATTTCACTCATCCCGCGAATGATCGGCATTCCACCAACCTTATCTTCAATAAATTCCCACGCAAGTGCAGTAACCCGTTTCGCTATAAGTGCATCAATAAAATTCTTTTCAAGATGACCTACCTGTAAAGCACATATCAACGTTTGATTCGGCTTAAAGTATTCCATCTCAGCCATGGTAGGTGGCTCAATCTTTAATACGAAATCTGCTTTATATGCCTCCTGAGGTGAATAAACAATCTTGGCTCCTGCCTCACTATATTGTTTATCTGTAAATCGTGATCCAACACCTGCCATTGTCTCCACCCATACTTCATGTCCATGACTTACAAGAATCGCTACGGCATCAGGTGTAAGACTGATTCGGTTCTCTTGTAAGGAAATCTCTTTCGGCAGTCCAATAAAAAAAGTGTGATTGTCTTTCTTCACTTTCATCAGTTGCTCCTGCGTATATACGCTCGCCTGCGCCAGTGTTTCAAATCCAGATTTTGTCTTCGCTGTCATGCTCTTTTAAACTCAATTTTCCGGTGTTGCGGTCCTGTTGGTGTAATTCGTATGCTAAAATGATTGGGAGGCATAAGTGTACCTAATTTTTCAGGCCACTCTACAAAGCATAATTGACCTGAATCAAAATATTCATTGGCCCCGATATCCCCTAGTTCTCCTTCATTTTTGATCCTGTATAAATCAAAGTGGTAAATTTTTTTGCCAGGTCCCGCATCATATTCGTTAATAATCGAAAAGGTAGGACTGCTCATTCCTTCCTCTACTCCCACTTCATTCCCAATGGCCTTGATTAACGTGGTTTTCCCCGAGCCCATTTCGCCAAAGAAAAGCCAAACTTTGATGCCATTAGCAGCTGTTAAGAGTTCTCTCGCTACTGCATTTAATTGCTCTAGCGAAACTTCTCCTCCACTTGCCAATTGCCACACATCAGGCATTCTTCGAAGTTAATAAAATTAGCGGAATGATCATTTCCTCCAGGCTTACTCCACCATGCTGAAAGGTATCCTTATAGAGACTGACGTAATAGTTATAGTTGTTTGGATAAGCAAAAAACTGGTCCTCTATCGCAAAAACATAGCTGGTAGAAACATTATTCTTTGGCAGGAAATATCTCTCCGGTTTAAGAACAGACATAATCTTGTCACCTTCATAACCGAGGTTCTTTCCTTGCTTATAGCGCAAGTTGGAATTAACAGTTTTGTCACCAATAATTTTAAACGGCTTCTTAACGCGGATTGTACCGTGATCAGTAGTAATAATGACCCGAGCTTTCTTCTCAGAAATCTTCTTCAAAATTTCCAACAACGGCGAGTGAGTAAACCATGATTTTGTAATAGAGCGATACGCTGCCTCGTCCGGTGCCAGTTCACGAACCATCGCCATATCAGTACGTGCATGAGAAAGCATGTCTACGAAATTGTAAACGATAACATTGAGATCGTTATTAAATAAATTACTAACGGTATCGGCAAGATCTCTTCCTTCTTCGAGCTTCTTTATTTTATTATAGGAAAATTTAATATTGAGATTGTTTTTTTTGATCTGACGTGCAAGAAATTCGTCTTCAAAATTGTTCTTGCCATCATCCACATCTTCACCAACCCAAATATCAGGATGAGTCTTTGCCATATCTGAAGGAAGCATCCCTGAGAAAATCGCATTGCGTGCATAAGCGGTTGTAGTCGGCAGAATTGAATAATAGGTTTCTTCTTTTTCTACTGTAAAATAATCCAACAGATCAGGTTCAATTGCTTTCCACTGATCGTAACGAAGATTGTCGATAACAATCAAAAAAGTAGGCCGGGTTGTATTCACTTCAGGAAAGACTTTTTTCTTCATCAGCTGATGTGCCAGCAAAGGTCTGTTTGCCTTGGGATCATTTAGCCAGCTTTCATAGTGACGTTTAATAAACCGGCAAAAGTTTACATTGGCCTCCACTTTTTGCGATTCAAGTACTTCCGTCATACTCGCATCTGACTGATCCATCTCCAATTCCCAGAAGACAAGCTTCTTGTAAATATCGGCCCACTCTTCGTGGTTCATATCATCCAGAAAGGCCATACTTATTTTTTGAAACTCCTGCTGATAGCCAGAATTTGTTTTCTCCATAACAAGACTCTTCTTGTCAAGAATTTTCTTCACCGAAAGAAGTATCTGGCTTGGGTTTATAGGCTTGATAAGATAATCATCAATCTTGGAGCCGATAGCTTCCTCCATAATCTGTTCCTCTTCATTCTTTGTGATCATTACCACAGGAACATTCGGCTTTGCTGCTTTGATCAAACCCAGAGCTTCCAGCCCTGACATTCCAGGCATGTGCTCATCGAGAAAAATAACATCAAAGGCGCGCGACTCATTCAGTTCTACAGCTTCAGCTCCATTATTAACCGGAGTAATGTCGTATCCACGCTGCTGTAAAAACAGTATATGCGGTTTTAGTAAATCAATCTCATCATCTGCCCACAAAATCGAATATCTTTGCATGAGTCTTTTTTTGGTTACAAGTTAATTAAAAGGATGCAGGTTACAGGATACAAGTTACAGGCCACCCGCAGGATCAACACTTCTGCAATTTGTACCCGGAATCCTGCCACTGATCAACCTCATAAGAGTGATTGCCTCGATTTCCACACCGCCACTAATTAGTGATATCCAGTGAACAAGAACAAAATCA
>JANYDR010000361.1 GCA_025363495.1 Cyclobacteriaceae bacterium
CACGTTTTGGCTGGATGAACATTTACTTCCAATACACCAGGATCAGGAGAAAGGGAAAGCTTTGTTATTCGATTATCTCGAGGCGGCTCGTAACCTTCAATAACAACTTTTAGATTCAACTTTTGTGTAGCTGCTTCTATGCTGGCAAGCAAATCAAAATAATGCTCAGCATACTGAAGCGGAGGCATGAAGAAATAGATTTTACCGTCACGCACTTCAATGCATAATGCAGTTTTGATCGTAAATACTTCGAAGTCGGGGACAACTTCTTCTTCTTTTTCTTTTATATCCAGTGTGCGGTTCGCTCCATCCTGGTGACGCTCTTCTTCCTCTACGGTATAGGCGGACTGCAAAAACTCTTTGGGCAATTCAGATGGGCCGAACGGAGAATTATACCTGTCGCTTACCTTCTGATGAAATACTTCAAAGGCCGGTAACTCTTCAAAAGGGCTGCGTTCAACAGGCTTCTGCATTTTCCCTTTGGTAATAAACGGTAGCGATTTAAGCGGAAGCCTTAACCCGATTGGGGAATTTCCAGGGACAAGAATGAGTCTGTCATTTCTAAACTCCCACTTGCACGATATCCAACGACTATTCCAGAAATTCCATTCCATGGGAATGACATATCCAACCGGATTTCCCAAACCACTGGCCAGTAACTCACTTAGTTTTTTGCGTTCGAGTGGATCATTAAGATTGCTTTTATATGGATCCAGATTAGCCGGTACTTTTCCTTCCTCCCAAAGAAAAAAGAGAGCATCTTCCAGAGCGGGATGAATATGCTCCGTTGGAATGTTTAGAAATTTTGTGAGCTCCAATGCAAGTCTGTGTGAATCTTCCACAGAATAGCTTGATGAACTTTCGCCAATATCCAACAGTGCTCCATTCTTCCAAATTGGCAATCCATCATTTCTCCAGATGGAAGAATATTGCCAGCGCGGCAGAGGTTCACCGGGATACCATTTACCCTGGCCTTTATGAATATAACCGCCTGGTCCAAATGAATCTCTCAAACGTTGGATCAACTCTCCGCCCAACGCTCGTTTATGCGGACCGTCTGCCGTTGTATTCCATTCTTTCGCTTCCATATCGTCAACGGAAACAAATGTTGGCTCCCCACCCATTGTGAGCCGTACGTCGCCGCGTTGCAAATCTTCATCAACTTTATTTCCAAGTCCGATAATTGTTGCCCATTGCTCATCGCTATAAGGTTTCGTAACCCGAGGATCTTCATGAATACGGAATACTTCATTTTTATAGTTGAATGTTACTTCACATCGATCGGTCAGACCTGAAACAGGAGCAGCACTGACCGGATCCGGAGTGCAACACAATGGAATATGACCTTCGCCTGCAAACAAACCAGATGTTGGATCAAGACCAATCCAACCGGCGCCAGGAATATATACTTCTGTCCAAGCATGAAGGTCGGTAAAGTCTTGTTCCGGTCCTGACGGTCCATCTAATGCTTTTTGATCTGCTTTAAGCTGGATCAAATATCCGGAAGCAAAACGCGCTGCTAATCCAAGATGACGAAATATTTGAACAAGCAACCAGGCTGAATCCCGGCATGATCCGCTTTGCATGCTCAACGTCTGTTCACAGGTTTGAACACCTTGCTCGAGCCGAATAGTATAGTTTACACTTCTTTGAACTTCCTGATTCAGAAAAACCAAAAAGTCGATCATGCGCATTTTCTTAGTGCGATCTATCTTTCTTACGAATGATTCGAGAAATGTTCCTCTTTCTGTTACTTCAAAATAAGGAAGCAACTCTTTCTTCAATTGATCGGTATAAGCAAAAGGAAAATTTTCAGCGTAGTCTTCTATAAAGAAGTCGAATGGATTGATTACAATCATATCCGCAATGACCTCTACTTCGAAATGAAGAGACGTTGTTTTTTCCGGGAAGACAACTCTGGCAAGAAAGTTTCCGAACGGGTCCTGCTGCCAGTTAAGAAAATGATTGTACGGTTTTATTTTTAGTGAATAGGAAAGAATTGGCGTTCTGCAATGAGCGGCGGGGCGAAGTCTGAAGGTATGGGGTGACAAGTTTACACTCCGGTCGTATTCATAGGAGGTCTGGTGACGAATAGCAACTTTGATAGACATTTCTGAGAGAAGTTTTTAAATTCTTATTAAGTAAATATGGTTAATTCATTTGAATATAAGGGGCTATTGATTGCAGAAGTTGAAGACATTTTTTTGAGGAAAAGCAATCGATTGTTGCGAGCTTGAGGGTGATAAACAGACCCTAGATAAATTGATTTAATCAGTGTCCTCTTAGTGGCTTCGTGACCTCATGGTTAAAAAAAGTCCGACAAGAATTTTTACCACGAGGTCACGAAGCCACTAAGAAGACCCCAAGTACAACGGATGTTGATTTTCGTCTGCCATTGGCAATGATTTAAAATTAGCACCAGCAAGTAAATACAATTATTTTTGCCCAAATTTCTAACGAGTGCAATACGATATAGTAGTAATAGGTGGTGGAATCGTCGGCCTGGCGACGGCCCTTCAAATTCAACATGCAAACCCAAATCTTAAGCTATTGCTTCTTGAAAAAGAGAGCGAGTTAGCCAAACATCAAACAGGCAATAACAGTGGCGTCATCCATTCGGGACTTTATTACAAACCTGGAAGTCTGAAAGCTATCAACTGCATTCATGGATATCATTTACTTATTGATTTTTGTCAGCAAAATGGAATTCCATTTGATCTGTGTGGAAAAATTGTCGTGGCAACAGATGAAGCCGAAAGACCTCTTCTACAAAATCTTTTCATACGGGGTGAACAGAATGGTCTAAAGAATTTAAAAAGACTTACTCAATCCGAACTAAAAGAATATGAACCTCATGTAAATGGCATAGAAGGAATTTTTGTTCCCCAAACAGGAATTGTTGATTACAAAAAGGTCGCCGAAAAATACGGTGAATTGATTCAACAAAAAGGAGGAGAAATAAAACTTGGTGAAAGGGTTGTAAACATTCAGACCAGGGAAAATGAGATCACCATTATTACAGAAGCACATGAATACAATACGAAGCTTGTAATAAATTGTGCGGGCTTATATTCTGATAAGATTGCCAGGCTTACCGTTAAAGATCTCAACATAAAGATTATTCCATTCCGCGGAGAATATTTTAAGCTAAAGAAAGAAAAAGAATACCTGGTGAAGAATTTAATTTATCCCGTCCCCGATCCAAACTTTCCATTTCTGGGCGTACACTTTACGCGGATGGCAAAGGGAGGCGTTGAAGCTGGTCCGAATGCAGTGCTTGCTTTTAGACGTGAGGGTTATAAAAAATCAGATATTAATCTCGCTGAATTAGGAGAAACGCTTGCGTGGCCCGGCTTTCAAAAGGTCGCTGCAAAATACTGGAAGACAGGTTTCGGCGAGATGTACCGATCCTTTTCAAAACCTGCTTTCACCAAAGCCTTACAAAAATTGCTTCCGGAAATTCAGGAAGATGATTTGGTTGAAGGTGGCGCCGGCGTAAGAGCACAAGCATGTGACAGAAACGGCGGATTGGTAGATGACTTTTTAATACTTGAAGAAAAACAGGTCATTAATGTCTGTAATGCACCATCACCTGCGGCCACTTCTTCGCTGGCAATTGGAGAAACTATTTCAAAGCTGGCACTTTTAAGGTTCTAGGTTCTGGGTTAGCGTCGATCGTGGATGAGTAATTCTACTCGTCTATTTTTTCTTTTTCCCGCATCGGTAGTGTTAGGCGCAATTGGTATTGAACTCCCCAAACCCTCAAAAGATACCCTATCTTCTGAAACACCGTTGTCGATCAGGTACTCTGCCACAACCTCTGCCCTCTTCATGGACAGGGTCACATTATGACTTTCTTTTCCCGTATTATCAGTATGTCCGGATATCTTCACAACTAAGGTGGGGCGTGACACCAAAAAATCGATGACCGAATCCAATGCTGAAAAATGTTCACCCTTCAATGTTGAACTATTGGTAGCAAACAGGAATTCACTTAATACAATCAGGCTGTCAGATTTCAATATAGGCGCTGCAACTATCGGTTTTGTTGCCTCGGGCATTATCTCTGTTTTCGCAATCAATTCTGGTTTCTTTTTGACGACGGGCCTCTTTGATCGGGTTGTATCAACGTGCAAATTTTTATAAAGACCTTTCTTTGCATTCTTCCTAAGCTTCTTTTTAAATCTTTCAAAGCTTATAGCGTGCAGACTTTTATTTTTGCCCACTTGCTTCCGGCAAGCACCTTTAAAACATACGAATCTGGTAAATACATTGTGGCGTGGAGAGTTTCCCCTACTAAGCATTCCCCGGTTTTTTTCCCAAACATGGGAAATAACAAAAGGCATGGTGGGATTACCATACTCACGACCAACCTGCCCAACGGCTGAGTGAACCGATGCAAATGCTATTAATGAAAAGCACAATAATACCTTCATGTAGGACTCATTACTATATCCTTATATTTTGTTAAGTAAATAAGTGAAATACAAATTGTGTTTGCAAGAGAATTTTTATTTATGAGCAGCAATTGATTGGATCTTACTTCCTCCGGTCATGGATTAGTAATTCAACTCTTCTATTTTTTCTTCTTCCAGCTTCGGTTGTGTTTGGTTGTACTGGCCGTGAGCTTCCCAATCCATCAAAAGTAACACGATCAACAGTAACACCGTTGTCGATGAGATATTCTGCCACCACCTCGGCCCTTTTAAAGGAAAGAGTTTTATTATGAGGTTCATTCCCGATATTATCAGTATGACCTGATATCTTTATTACTAACGACGGGTGCGCAATCATGAAGTTAATAACAGAATCAAGATCGGAGAAATGCTCACTCTTTAGCGTTGCGC
Organism: Cyclobacteriaceae bacterium; assembly: GCA_025363495.1. Classification (GTDB taxonomy): domain Bacteria; phylum Bacteroidota; class Bacteroidia; order Cytophagales; family Cyclobacteriaceae; genus ELB16-189. Next base: position 4,848 of record JANYDR010000361.1, read on the forward strand.
TATTAGTTGCAAACAAGACCTCACCAAGTGTAATCAGACTATCTGCCTTTAGGACAGGAGCTGCTACTTCAGGAGCTTTCTCTTTAATAGCAATAAGGGTTGTATCTTTTTTAATAACCTGCTTTCTGACTGGCTTTCTTATTGAGTCCTTCCGATCATTCTTATACATACCCTTCTTCGCATTTTTCTCAATTCTCTTCTTGAATTTTTCGTACGTGACAGGGCGAAGCGATTTTTGTCGCCCGATCCTTAACCTGCAATACGATTTAAAACAAAGAATCCTTGTAAATATGTTGTGATGAGGAGTGCTGGCCTTTTGCAATATCACCTGGTTGCGATTCGGAATGTGAGATACCATCCAGGGCATACTTGGATTACCGTATTCGCGACCCTCATTAACAGGATAGCCTAACGGCGAACATGAAAATATCGTTAGACAGATAAGAGCGAGTAAAACAATTTTCATTTAAAATAATAAGTACTGTTAACGAAATCTATAACAGTATTTGCAAGTGCGATCAACTCACTTTTCAGACAGGGCAACCGGCTAATACATTTGAAAGAATGACTGTAAAACGAGGGACTCGCTTCGTTATTGTATTAAATAAGGATTAGTCCTACTTGTCATGTTTTGTCAGATCTAGTTTTTAAAAATTAGGTCTATTCAGCTGCCAGCCTCAGGCTACAGGCTTCCAGCTGTTTGTGCGCACGAGCGGCCTGCACCTACACCAAATTTGAAATCGCATAAATGAGTAGTTGCCCATAACAAGATAAGATCAGGTTACCCATTGTAATATTTCAGGCTGAAGCGGATTTCTGAATTCAGTTCCCTGTTCTTGCGAGGCTTTCCATTGTTTTTTAAGCTCATAGTACCAACGTGCCTGTGCATCGGGTTCACCGACAAGCATTAATGTAGGATCATTTTCAAGTCCACGTGCTAGTTTGTGAAATACGTCCACATCCTGACCAATAAACGTTTTCCCTAATCCTTTTAAAGGCCACCACAGCCAACGTGTAATCGAGAGCGATGAATAAAAAAACTGATTAAGCTCTGTTGAATTGTCATCAATTGGCGTAAGAGTAGTGATCGAGATGATCTTATTTTTCGCGCCAACTGTAATATGTTCAAGACGATTTCCCGGAATATCAAAAAATATCTCTGTCGAAACCCCACCCCCCAATACTTTGTATCCCTTTGAATTGGCTGAAGGAGCATGGCGAACCATTTTAAAACCACGCGGGGTGGGTTCAAAATTCTTTGTTTTAAGTTTCAAAGATTTTGCAGAACGCCAGAACCACGACTGATGAACAAAAGTAACGTGCGCCGGATCAATCAGTCCGATGACCGAATGATCGATGTTTGTTGGCATTACTATAGATTCAACATGAAGAAAATTCTGACCGGGCGACAAATGAAGATCGGGTACTGGTTCTTTAACCTCTACGTTAGGCGTAAGCTTCTCTGGTATGTAGATCCAGATTGTATTGTTTATTTCAGTGACGGGAAATTTCCACGCCCTGATCTTACTGATATCTGCTTTTGAATCAGGAGGAAGTGCAGGAATATTTTTGCATATACCCTGAGAATCAAATTCCCATCCATGGTAACAACATTGAATATTCCCATTATCGAGCACATGCCCGCTGGAAAGTGGAACTCCACGGTGTGGACAATTATCTTTTAAAGCATAAGGTTTGCCCTGAACATCACGACCAAAGACAATGCGATGGTTGGCAATCTGACGGTGAACCAACTTGCCCTTCTTCAAACTTTCACCCGGCAGAGCGAGGTACCAGATGTTCTTGAGGATTAAGTCTTTATTATCGGCCATGAATCAGTTTCAAGGTGCGAATTTACTTTTAAATGGGTAAAGTAGAAAGTCGAAAATTGAAAGTGGAACCACTAAAGCTTAATAGCGGTGAATTCAATTTCCACTAGATAATCAGGGTCGATCAGAGCACTGACTTCAACCATGGTGGTTGCTGGGCGGATATCTTTAAAGAATTCGCCATGGGCCTTACCGATCTCTTCCCAATGACTAATATCAGTTACAAACATTCTTGTTCGCACAACATCAGAAAGAGCAAACCCCGCACTGATCAATATTTTATCAACTTTCTCGATAATAAATTTAGTCTGCTGATAAAAGTCACCTTTTCCGACAACGCCATTGTCACCAAGGGCAACTGTACCTGTTACCTCCAGGGTATTGCCAATTTGTACCGCCCGGCTATAGCCAACAATATCCTCCCATTTGGCCCCGGATGAAAAATTCTTGCGCTGTATCATGTGATAAATATTCAGTGTATCCAAAGAAAGCTTTCAATAATCATATTTGAAAGTTATTGCTTTAATTTGTACCATCTTTTAACCCGATTTTATGAAGGAAATTACCGTTCAGGAATTAAAGAAACTAATAGACAGCAAAGCTGACTTTCAACTGATTGATGTGCGTGAACCCCATGAATACGATATCTGCAATCTTGAAGGCGAACTAATACCTCAGGCTGAGATCCCGCACAACGTTGACAAAATCTCACGCGACAAGCAGGTTGTCATTCATTGCAGAAGCGGAGCGCGAAGTGGCAATGTGGTTAACTGGCTTGAAAAGAATCAAGGGTTTACTAATCTGTATAATCTTAAAGGAGGAATACTTGCCTGGGCAGATCAGATCGATCCGAGTATGATGAAGTATTGACAGAGATTAATAAAGTAAAAATGGATCAACTAATCCTCAATCTACCGTTTAGTCGACTCAATGCCCTTGAATACCAAATTTCTGATCCATTATTCTCATCACTTCCATTTTCAATTTTGGCAAGTCTTTTTGAACTGCCTCCCAAATAATATCAAGATTGATCGCGAAATATTCGTGCACCAAAACATTTCGTGAACGGATAATCAATGGCCACTCAATCTGATTGTATTCGTTTCTTATATCATTCGAAAGTTTAGCACTCGCCTCACCAATAACTTCCAATAATTTAACGACCGCGAGTTGCAACATGTAGTTGTCGCGAAAAGACCGTTCATCTACCTTATTACAAAATCCCTCAATCGATGTGATTGCATCCAAGATATGCAATAGTCTCTCTTTATCCCCAAGACTACCTTTCATAGATCAATTTCTTATCGCGATCTATGTAAGGCCGGAGCCGTGCTGAAAGTCCATTTTCTGAAACTAAATCGACTTTTTTTCCCAAAAGATTTTCCAGGTCAAGCTGAATACCAACAAACTGGTAAAGTCCAACATGCTCTTCTAGTTCAACTAACAAATCTAAATCGCTGGTACTGTCTTGCTCACCTCGTGCATATGAACCGAAGAGATATGCCCTCCGCACAGGCTGATCTCTTAAGTAATTCTTGATTATCTGAAGGTGATCCATATTGATAAATTCACACAGCGAATGTACGAAAAATGCAATCGACAAGGAGATATAAATACCTCCTATTCTATTGTAATCAAGAACCAGAACCTCATCTCCCCCCTATCCCATTCCCCGTTATCGGGTCACACAATCTCTCCGGCAATGTCCACTGAATCTTTTTTAGTAATACTGGCTTAATTTCGTCAATACCCTCAACAACTTTAATGAATTGATCAGGCTTTACATTTTTAAAAACCTGAACAGTTTTACTGCCGTGCCACCGGATCTCAATTTCGTCGATCATTGTGGCCTGCCCCACTCCTATTTCTCTCCGGAACGGCGACGAACCAAAGCTTCCACCCGAATTAACATCGCGATATACTTTTCGCTCGATACCATTCTCTTTGAAGGTTAGCCTGATGGCCGTTCCAATAGCGGCGCGGTTAGAAGTAGTTCCTTCCAATTGAATGGATATCCAGTGATTGCTTCCTTGTCCCGGATTCAGGAAGAAAGAATTTTGATAGGAATCACCAGGGTAAGCGCCTCCCATGTCGATATAGATATCCTGATCGCCATCATTATCCATATCTGCAAACGAAACACCATGTCCTTTTTGAAGATGTCCAACCCTTGCGGAAGTAGTTACGTCAGCAAATGATTTTCCATCAAGATTCTTATACATTTTATTAGGGACTAAAGAAGCATAGCTCGGATTGCCCGTCCCTAAATACATGTCCAGAAATCCGTCATTGTCAATGTCGCCAAAATTTGAGCCCATGGGAAAAACGACCTTATTTAGTCCAGCATCATTGGTAACATTAGCAAACGTTCCATCGTGATTGTTTTTGTACAGCATCATTCTCCCGGTGTTACCCGCTGGAATATTTAACTTCTCAGCAGCGGCATAGTAACCTAATGGATATTCAACTGAAAAATCGCAGGTAAAAATGTCGAGCCACCCATCGTTATCATAATCCCAAAACCACGTTGGAAAAGAATTTGCGCGATTATCATCGAGCCTGGCAGAAGCCGTTACATCCACAAAAACGATTTCCTTACCACTGTTGCCACCATTTCTTAACAATATTCTTTTGCCACTCATGGTAGACAAATAGATATCCTTCCATCCATCATTGTCAAAATCACCTGATGTTACGCCTTTAACAAAAGCTGTTATACTACAACCAGCAGTTTTTGCTATTTCACGGAAGGTACCATTATGGTTATTGATATACAGTTGACAAGGGTGAGGAAATTCATTGTTAACGGTTTCATTCCCAATAAAAACATCTAACCATCCATCATTATTAAAGTCGTTCCACGTCGCGGTCTGAGTGGGATGAAATGAAAGCAATCCACTTATAATTGTGACATCTGTAAAGGTGCCGTCGCCATTATTCCTCAACAATGAATTCGGTTGATTTCCGAATTCCCCTTTCCACGCACCGCGAAGTACAAAGACATCTTTAAATCCATCATTGTTATAATCAGTCTGCATAATATTCAGTCCCCCGGTAATACCCTTCAAACCAGTTTTCGAAGAGTGATCACTATACGTACCATCGGCTTCATTTCTGAAATAGTGTATTTCATCCTCATCGCCATAGCCTGAGGTCATAATATCAAGGTAGCCGTCATTGTCAAAATCTTCGACAATTGATCCCCCAGACATATTATTGACATCTAATCCCAGATCTGAGGCGACATCTTCGAAAGCGTTCACTTTATAGGTCGTGTCACCTTCCATTCCAGGTATCAGAAATCGTTCAGGAACATCTTTCGGGTATTTTCCTATTGTCATGTAGGCAATATTCAAAAGCCAGCGGGAATCCAGATCATCAGGTTTTTTATCGAGAACTTCTTCATACATTTTAATAGCGTTGAGCGACGCTTTTGTATCGGCATATATTCCAATACCTTTTATTGGAAGAATACACGATGCCGAAGAATGGTGCAAGATGCAATTCGATTGCTCCCCGATCCGTAGATCGGCTAACGCCACATCCTTTCTTATGATCTCTACCTGTGATTCATTAACCTTCTTCAAAAGCTTCTCGTATATCTCCAGCGATCGTTCTGTCTTACCAATTTGCAGCAGGACATTTGCTTTCATGTAATTCTCATAAATAATATCATTTTCAGCTTGTGGAGTTTTAAGTAAAGAATCTATAAAGTTCAACCTCGATTGAGGATTATATTCGTTAAAAGGATTCTGGGCTTTTTTCTTACTTTCTTGTAACAACATAACCATCCTGTCCTGAGAAGTTTCCTTGTGATTTGACAATAGATAAAAGGCAGTCGACATTACTCCAACAATGGAAATTGCTATAATAGATTTCATACTTAAGAATAAAAAAATCAAAAACTTAACAATGGATAATTATCCACAAAGAATTTTGTGGCTTGGCAGCAGAGATGTGAATTATTCAATTGATCGAAATGGACACTATCCAACGCACTATAGGCTTGCTGGCATCTTATCGAGGAAACAATCTCTACTTTAATTAAACAAATTCTGGCGGTGGCGAAAATATTGGAAGGTCTTGCGTAAGTAACTTATTGGATATGAAACTCAGAGTATGATCTATAATTAACCTATCGAAGTTTTTCAACTCAAGTTTTTCAATTCCAGATGAATAAATCTTAAAGACAACCCTGAGGATCTTCTTGGTCGCATGATGGGGAGATGCGCTATGACTCATTGAGCCCTTAACAAATTCAGTTAAGCTTCTAAGAAGTTTTTTCTCCTCAGGATTGTTAAAACACACGACATGCAGAGTGTCGTTTTCAGTCTTATGCCTTACAAGCTTAAAAAGCTGCCCTTTATGCCTGAAATTGCCACGAATCGCAACGAATTCAACGTCTGGAGAAGAGTTAGAAGTAATTAGTCGTCCCTTAAAAAGCTGAACGGATAAAGATTAATGGGAATAAGATGAGTTTTGGGTTGGTAAAATCTGCAAGAAAGTGGAGTTTTATATGG
>JANYDR010000387.1 GCA_025363495.1 Cyclobacteriaceae bacterium
TTTGGAAACACCCCGACATGTTGGGGTGTTTCTTTTTTAAAACTCCTCTGCTGGCAGCATCTGATCGACATATCGTTCGACAATTTCCACGATTACAATATCTGGTTTCTCCTTTATGATCTCTGCCGTGGAATAGCGGTCGGTAATAAAAACAGATTCACGAAAGTGATAGGCTAAGAATGGTTGAATTGATCCGCCAAAAGAATCATGAAACATGAGAAGTTTTGGCAACGATTGGTCCTTATTTGCGGAAATAACGACATTCCCATGCATCGGAAATTCATAATTATCAATTTTTGTGAAGGTTAGATCATTCGGAAAAAGAGGGGTAAATGCAATTTCATTATCCTCTTTAAATTGATCGCTTGCACCCAACATGCCGGCCAGATCAAGTCCATTCGTTTTAATGATGTCCCATTTAAAGTCTGTTTTCTGTTTGGGAATCATCGATAGTGATCTCATTATCTCCTGATATGCCAAAAAGCCTCCGAAATAATTCCAATGCGTATCAGTCATTTTAAAGGAGGGTATGGGTTCTGTATCTCTACCTTTGATAAGAGCATCCCTTAAATCCAGAATCTGGACAGACGAATTTTTCTTTAGATAGAAAATAATCTGGTCAAGCCTTGTTGGATATCTTCCCCTCTTGCCAATGTTACTCGGCAGAAAGTCGGGATATATACTATGCTTATCAGGCGCTATCGTAACCAGGAAACGGATTCCTTTCAATTTCAACTCTCTGCTCCTTTGCTCCAGCTTTGCCCGTATAGAATCGAGAGTAATTTTATTGACATGTAGACGCCCCATATAATCCTCGCGGGAATTCCCCTGATCCTTTGAAATATAAAATAGCCAGCCGTCTTTACCAATCAGCACATCTGGTATAGCAGAAAGATCATAAGCTTTTGATGTAATGACCGAATTAAGCTTGACTAAAAAATTCCGAAACGAAAAGTTATCATTATAATAATTATCATATCTGGATGGAAAAGTCTCTATTGAATCAATACTAAAATGAGGACGCTTAGCTAAGTTCCGCTTTTCAGTATTTTTAATCTTATCAAGATTAAGACCAAGCTCATGATCGATTAACGGAAAAAAAATTATGCACAGGAAGGAAACAACCAATGCAATATTAAAAAAACGAACCAAAGTTGCTTTATAATCTTCTTTCATTCTTCGAAACGTTCTCCAAAACTTTAACAACGATAATTACTCAAAATCTAAAATATATAAATGGGTTATAGGTTTCAGAAGCTATATTGGCTATCGACAATATCAATAGTCCAACCAATACCACAGTCGTAATGGGCTTCAATATCCATTGAAAAGTCCTGGATTCATCAATCTTTTTCAATGTAACTAGTGAGGTTGAAAAAACAGCTGCTGCAATGAGGCATAGAATGATCTTTTGATTCAAGAAGTCATCGAAGCCAAGAGGGTATTCACCGTGTTCTGCAAAACCCGCCATCATTTTTAAATAATTCCAGGCTTCGTTAAATGTCTCCAGACGAAAAAATACCCACGTCATTAAGATCACCAATAAAGCATATAAGTGTCTGACAGGTACCCAACATCTTTCCAGCCAAATCCCGAATCTGTTTCTCTCAAGAATGAGAAAGAACCCGTGAAGAAGACCCCATATAACAAAGTTCCAGCTTGCGCCATGCCAGAGCCCTGTCACGAAGAAGACGATAATTAGATTGATATAGGTTCTTACCGTGGAGCCTCGATTGCCGCCAAGAGGAATATATAAATAATCTCTAAACCAGGTAGAAAGGGATATATGCCATCTTTTCCAGAAATCCTTAATACTCTGGGCCATGTAAGGAAAATTAAAATTCTCTTTAAAAGTAAATCCGAACATTTTTGCAAGCCCAATAGCCATATCAGAATAGCCAGAGAAATCAAAGAATATCTGAAATGAATAACAAATAATGCCTAACCATGCGGCCATTGTTGTTATCTCGTCAGAGGGTGTATATAAAATCTTATCAGCCACTTCGCCCAACGTATTGGCAAGCAATACTTTTTTCGCTAAACCTATAATGAATCTTTCTACACCGGCTACAAATCCACTCCATTCGACTTTTCGTTTTTCAATTTGCTCATGAATATCAACGTATCGTATAATAGGGCCTGCAATTAATTGAGGGAAAAACGATATGTAGAGACCCAGGTACAGAATATTATTCTGAGCCCTCACCTTTTTTCTATGAACATCAATAAGATAAGAGAGGGAATGAAAGGTATAAAAAGATATTCCTAGTGGTAAAGGCAACGGATCATAAGTTCCAACATTCCAGCCAAACAGTGCGTTAAGATTTTGCGTGATGAACCAAAAATATTTATAATAAACAAGAAGCAGTATATTAAATAACACTCCAATTGTTACCGCCCATTTTGAAGCTCGATCAGTATTTTTTTCGATTAGAATCCCAAAAAAGTAATTGGCAATAATGGAAAGCATCATCAGAATAACATACCCTGGTTCACCCCATGCATAAAAAATCAGACTGACTATTAAAAGAAATACATTCTTTAATGATTTTTTGATTAAAAGGAAATAAATTAAAAGTGTTAGAGGAAGGAATTTGAAAATAAAAATAACAGAACTAAACAGCATAGATTTATAACGAAATATCCCAGTTGAAAAATTTACTAAAAATAGATTAAGTTTATTAATTAAAATATCGTCATCATGGAATTCATTAAAGTAACAGATCAAAAAGAGCCTTTCATCGCCCTCATAGAACTTTACCGACCCAAAGAACTTAATGCGCTCAATCCTCAACTAATGCAAGAGGTGCGTGATACCCTTCAACGACTTGACAAGGACGAAACCGTGCGGGTGATTATTATTACGGGCAGCGAACAAGCTTTTGCTGCCGGGGCTGACATCAAGCAAATGGCCGATAAAAGTGCTATTGATATGCTCATGCTCGACCAGTTTAGCACCTGGGACCAGATACGTAAAACAAAAAAACCAATCATCGCTGCCGTTTCAGGATTCGCACTTGGAGGAGGTTGCGAGTTTGCAATGACGTGTGATATGATCATTGCTTCAGAGAGTGCAAAATTTGGACAACCAGAAATAAAATTAGGAACGATACCAGGAGCTGGCGGCACACAACGTCTCACTAAAGCCCTTGGCAAGGCGAAAGCTATGGAACTTATTCTTACTGGAAGATTTTTATCAGCTGAAGAAGCTTATTTCTATGGACTCGTCATTAAAGTGGTCCCAGTTGAATTTTACCTTCAGGAAGCCATTAATCTTGCAAAAGAAATTGCACAGATGTCTCCGATAGCAGTGCAGTTGGCAAAAGAATCTGTTAACAGATCTTTTGAAACATTACTTGATGAAGGCCTGATGTTCGAACGTAAGAATTTTTATTTATCATTTGCCAGTGAGGATCAGAAAGAAGGTATGAAAGCTTTTATAGAAAAAAGAAAGCCTTCGTTTCAGGGCAAGTAATGGTTATCAGTTAATCGTTATACGTAGATCCAACGGAGAATAAACAGACACTACGAATAACGATTAACTGGTAACGAACTACTTGATTATTACCTGATAGTAAATCCAAATCCTAACGTAAGCAAAGCTTTGGAGCTCACTACTGTGTAGTCGCTGTTCAGTGCAATTGGGCCAAACTTCAACCGTATTCCACCAGTAGCACGAAATCCACTGGTTGTAAAATCCTGATGAAAGGGATCTTTTAAAGTAACTGGCACCAGCAAAGGTGTTGAGCCTACAGGCGTAAATGCTGAATTAACCAGATAACTTCCTTTGATATCATAACCAGTAGTGGAACTATTGTAACCCAGACCACCGTAAAAAGTAATTATGGCCACACTTTTACTAACGAGAATTTGTGCTGTGTAGGCTTTTGTTTGTCCAATTCCTTTCTGGTCAGTTGCTGACAGACCAACTGGCGCGGCATAATAACCACTCAGATCTGTAGTAGCTGTAAGTTGCGAGTAGGCCACTAATAATGATAATGAAAAAGGAGCCATTTTAAGTCCTGGAATATGCTGCTTGATATCGTGCTGAATTCCAACACCCCAATTTTTCAACTCAGTTCCACTTAACGTCACCGCTGGCGTATAGCGAAAACGCACATCCGTATTGGCAAATAAACCGATACCCCCCGTGATTGTTGGAACCACGAGCGAGCCAATCGGAACATCCTTACTGATATTTCCTCCTCCTGTCCCCAGGAATGGAAGAGGAGCATTACCACCAGCCGTAAAATTAAAAATAGGAGCATCAGATTCTGCACCATAAGCTGTCGGGGCAAGATTGTTTCCTCCAGTTGTTCCATTATAACTCACTCCTGTAAGGGAATTTGGAGCAAATGTTTTTTGATCGCTCTTTGCAAAAATGGTATTCATTGTCACCTGCAAATCAAATCCCCATTTTTTATGGTTCTCAGCAGTTGAATACCAACCATTACTTGCAAGCGCACCGAAGTCTTCGCCAATCGGCTTAATATAGCCTCCCACCAACGATTGGATATTAGCTGCTCCGCCAGTTGGCACCGCAGCCGCCGGGAAAAATTTAGCAATCTGATTTTGCTGGGCAAATGTGAAATGACTTGCCAAAAGCATCAGAAAAATCATTTTTTTCATATCTGGAGAATGTTTATGGCATGAAAGGTACAAAACTGAAAACGAAGTTGAAAGAGAGGAATAAGAAGCCAGAATTAAGAAGCCAGAAGTCAAAATCGCAAACGAGGTCCACCGACTAGTTTGAATTCAAATTCTATATTTGATAATTAATTAAATAGGGTGCTGTTTTATAATATTGGTATTTCACTATTAAGAATGGTCTATTGGATTGCCGCTTGGTTTAATCCAAAAGCAAAGGCATTCGTAGAAGGTCGCAAGCATCAGATTGCAAAACTGACAAAAACCTTTTTTAATGAGCCGGCCGGAAAATGGGTATGGATTCATTGCGCTTCATTAGGTGAGTTTGAACAAGGCAGGCCGGTAATAGAAGCATTGAAACTCTGGGACCCTTCAGTTAGAATTCTTTTGACATTCTTCTCTCCTTCGGGTTACGAGGTCAGAAAAGATTACAACTTAGCAGATGCAGTTTTTTACCTTCCATGGGACACACAAAAGAATGCCAAATGGTTTGCTGAAAAAATTAACCCGTCTTTAGTGATTTTCGTCAAGTATGAATTCTGGTATCACTATTCTTCTGAACTTCATAAAAAATCGATTCCTTTAATTTCCATCTCGTCAATTTTCAGACCTGACCAGATTTTTTTTAAATCATATGGCTCTCTCTTTAGAAAGATGTTGGGCTACTTTAATCATTTCTTTGTCCAGAATAAAGAGTCTGTCAGATTACTACAATCTATTGGGTTTAAAAATGTTTCCCTTTGCGGCGATACACGGTTTGATCGTGTTAACCAGATCATTCAGCAGGCTGAGGAAATCCCTGTGGCGAGACTGTTTAAGGATGGACAAAAACTAATGGTTATTGGCAGCGCATGGCCGGAAGACATGGACGTACTGTTTCCTTTTATAAATGAAAATAAAAATAACCTCAAATTTATAATCGCACCACACGAGATCAGTGAAGAATTTATAACTTCCATTGAGAAATCGATTGAAGGCAAGTCAGTCCGCTTTTCAAAAGCCAATGGTGTCGCACTGCAAGAAGCATCCGTGTTGATTATCGATAATATCGGAATGCTTTCGCGACTGTATCGTTATGGTGAGTTTGCCTTTGTTGGTGGTGCCTATAAAGACGGCCTTCATAATATTCTGGAGGCAGCGTGCTATGGCATTCCTATTTTTTTTGGTAATAAGCGTTATCAAAAATATCAGGAGGCTGTCGATCTTGTTTTGCGGGGAGGGGCATTTGAGGTCGGAGATTTCACTGAGTTAAAATCAAAATATGAATTAATGATCAGTCACCCGGAAACATTTTTACTTGCATGTGAGGTAACAAAGCAATACGTGCTTGAAAATCTGGGTGCTACTTCCAGAATAGTCGACTACAGTAAAAAATTTCTTGACTGATGGAGGGGCGTGTCATTAAATCAACCGGTTCGTGGTATGAAGTCCTTGGAACAGACGGAAAAAAATACAATAGCAGGTTGCAGGGCAAGATTCGACTGGAGGGAATTAAGGAAACAAATCCGGTAACTGTTGGAGATCGGGTGGAACTCCTTATAGATCATTCTGACGCATCCATTACTGAAATCAAACCCCGGAATAATCATATCCTCAGGCAGTCAGTAAAAAAAACCGGACATAGTCACGTGTTAGCCGCCAATGTCGATCAGGTGCTGTTGATTGCTACACTCAAACAGCCCAGAACGTCATTAGGATTCATTGACCGGTTTTTAATAAGTGCAGAATCATTCAGAATACCGCAAGTGCTCGTATTTAATAAAAAAGATTTACTCTCAGTTGATGAAGAGATTCAGGCAAACCAACTTAAATCACTCTATCTGTCGATTGGCGTTACTACTCTGATTATTTCGGCCATCGAAGAAGAAGATATTGCTGAATTAAAAACCCTTCTTAATAAGAAGACTACCCTTGTTGCCGGACATTCAGGTGTTGGGAAGTCAACGATACTTAATCACTTGTCTCCGTTGCTTGGCCAAACGGTCGGTGAGGTTTCTGATTTTACAGATAAAGGAACGCACACAACCACCTTCGCGGAGATGTTTCCGATGGGTAATGAAACATTTGTTATTGATACACCGGGAGTAAAAGAATGGGGCCTTGTTGAAATGGGACAACAGGAAATTTCTGATTACTTCCCCGAGATGCGTGAGTTGCGAATGGAGTGCAAGTTCGGATCACGATGCCTCCACCTTACAGAACCAAAATGCAGAATTCGCCAGGCGGTAGAAGAGGGAACTATTGCTTTGAGTCGGTATACAAGTTATGTGAGTATGGTGATGGGTGAGGATAATAGGAAGTAGAAATTGGAAAGTAGAAATTGGAAATTTGCGAACCATCCCGGGGCAATGCCATTCTTTCCTTTCTTTTTGCGCACTTTGCGCATTTCCTTTTGCGTTCTTTGCGCGAGACCTTTACCACAAAAGCAAAAAGAGATTCTTAACTTAATGATATCGTCGTACCGGGTTTGACGCTCCGAATTCCTGGTCGTGGTTCTAAATTCTTTTAAGCAATCTCCAGTAATCTCTCGCAAGCCTAAGCTCACCCAGACGGATCGCCTGACGCAACTCATAATTAATGCGCATTTTCAATGCAGCATTTTCCTCAGAGTTAATATTAAGAGCCCATGCCTTCTCACATACTTTAAGAGTAGACCTCAGCTGCTTGCTACCTCTTTTGTACTGTCTGCTTCCCAGGGAATTATATAACACCCGTCT
>JANYDR010000396.1 GCA_025363495.1 Cyclobacteriaceae bacterium
CTGACGAACAAAAAAATCAGAATGCTACTGGCCAATGCCAGGCCAGCCACGTTAATTGCCGTGTACCACTTGTTCCTGACCAGCGTTCTGGACCCGATTTTGAAATAGTTTTTATACATATCCAAGTTATTCTGTTTATGACTTGATCTGAATGCTTTTATGAATTCCGGCCTGAGGTACCTTAAAACACTCCACACAAATTTCCACCGCGCTTTTCCCAGCGAATGCCCGATGTCTTTCTTAAATACTTCCATCAAATCTCCCTCGATTTCATCGATACAATCCTCACGACAGAACCAGCGAAGAAACCTCAAGGCATATTTTGGCGGGTTCGTCATCCGAAGGATATTCTAGGAATGCGACTGTAAATCGAGTTTCGTAGTTGATGCTGGGAGTCCAGCATTCGTTTTCCCAAAGCCGTGACAACATAGAATTTCTTACGTCGACCACCACGATCCTCAGTAATGCCACCGAACTTGGATTTGACAAAACCCTTGTCCTCCATTCGCCTGAGCGCAACATGCACAGCACTTATATTCATTTTCTTTTTCAATTCGTCCTCCAGCCCCTCCATTATGGAAACACCATAGGCCTTGTCATGAAGGGCCGCTACCATTAGCAAGACAAGTTCTTCAAACTCACCCATTGACTGTTGCATCATTACCAAATGATTTACTTAACAAACATGAAAGTAATTAATTTGTTTCATATTTGCTAAGTAAATGGTCCCGGAAACATTTAACACAGACACGGTGTGAAGGCGCCAAGCTTCTATAAAGTATGCTAAAATAAAATTTGGTATAGTGATCTTCATCTGTACTTATCAGCCCCCCTACTGAACTATATTTATCTTTTCATATGACACTCGAAAACGAAAAGCTTCATATCAGCATTGCCACTGCCGGAGCAGAGCTCGCAAGCATTTTTTCCAAAGAAAAACAAGAGGAGTTCCTCTGGCAGGGAAGTTCTGAATGGTGGCCGCGACGGGCGCCTGTTTTGTTTCCTATTGTAGGCAGGCTAAATCAGAATTCACTTAGGTATCACGGGCAGATGTACTCGCTACCACAACATGGATTTGCACGTGACAATGAGTTCGCAGTTGAAGCGCAATCACAAAACGCTATCACTTTCCAGTTATCATCGACAGAAGGGCTTCGCGCAAAGTTTCCTTTTGATTTTCAACTCAGGATCACCTACACACTTATTGATTCGACGCTGGAGATCCAATATGAAGTCAAAAATCCGGCGAGTAAAGCCATGTACTTCTCAATTGGTGCGCACCCTGGATTTGCTCTAGCACCTGGCGAATCTCTATCTGATTATTATATTGAATTTGAAAAGATAGAGACGCTGGACAGGCACCTGCTCGAGGAAGGATTGTTCAGTGGAAAAACAGAAAGAGTCGTCACTGCTTCTCGCACAATGGATCTTAACGACGAGATGATGAAGAAGGACGCTGTTGTTTTTAAAGATATGAAGTCAACTACGCTATGGCTCAAAAGCCGGCGTTCCAACTATAACCTTGAATTTCATTCTCCCGGATTTCCTTACTTCGGGATCTGGGCCAAACCCGGTGCTCGTTTTGTATGCCTAGAGCCGTGGTGTGGAATGGCGGACAATAAAGGGTTTGATGGAGACATAAAAGATAAAGAAGGCATCGTGGAGCTTGGAGGCAGCAAGGTTTTTATTCGAAAATTTACCGTGACGGTCTGAGTTCAAATAATTCTCTCACAATGTCTCCATCGTAATATAAAATAACATCATTCTGTAAATATCTACGGACTTAATCATCACTGTCAGCAGAAGAATAGCTTTTGGGATACTCCAATACCATTTCTGGTTGAAGAAATTTCTTTCGGCAAAAAACAGCCAATACATTAATGTTAAGGTTCCAAGAATGGTAAAAAAGTTATCCGACAATAGAAAATTCCAGTTCCATCCCAAGCGAAAAGCTGTCCGGATGATATACACGAAGACATTGGCAAGAATGACAAGGTTAAGAAGTATTTGAAAGCTATAAAACTCCAGAGAGAACAGAAGGTGATCAAAGAAAAATTTCCCTTTGGAGTAATTGATAACAGCAGAACCCAATGAAAACATCACCACCAGAATTATTATAAGAGTCTTGGACAGATTAGTTGATTGCTCATTGTACTGCTTTTCAAATTCTCCGATAGATATTTTCTTTTCTGACACATATTTTTCTACGATGGCTGTGACACGGTCACTGTGTCTTCCAAGGTTATTCATTTGAGTTTGTAGGGACGAATTGTAAGAATCGAAAACAGGAAAAAAGAAATAGAAAGAGTTTGTCACAAGAAAAAGTGACATCATTTTCATGTAGGGAACCCGTTGGCCATTGGAGATATTTTTTGAAAGTTGCCCTGGCCGCCTCACTAACAGGATAAGACTGCTGATAAGTTTCCCTTCAAGGGAAGTAAAGGCACCGAATAGCTCCTTCAGAAAGCTGCGGATGGACCGCTCGTCGGGTTCAATTATTTTTTCACCACAAACATTACAATATCTACCCTTGAATGCGTTGTTGCATACTTTGCACGTACGGGAAGCTTCGTAGTCAAACGTATCGACTCTTTTTTTAAATAGTCGTAAGGCCATTCAGGAAATTAGTTAATATCCGGGCTCCACCCAATATCTCGCCAAGCGAGAACGACTTACCACGAAGTCACGAGGACACTAAGAAGACACCAAATAAAGCGCGACCAAGGTTCTTCGTGCCTTCTTTGTGTCCTCGTGTCTTCGTGGTTAAGGTGCACTTGAGACAACTACTTTGTAATCCTACAAATCCTTTAATCCTTAAATCCTACTATAGATTTGCCCTCGAAACTTCAATCTCTGCCCCTTGATCTATTGGGAAATGCATTCAACCAACAGTTAACTCGAGAATAATCTCCTTCTGATCAGGAAACTCTTTCAACAACGCCTCACGCTTCGCCAATTCAAAATCCTCAAAATCAAATCCCGGAGCAACCGTACAACCTGTCAGTGTGAAACTATCCGGAGTTTCGAGTTTAGCACCAAACCAGCATTTGGCCGGAATTACCACCTGAAGGAATTCACCTTTTTCAGGATTGTTACCTAATTTTTTAATCGTTAAACCATTCTCGTCAAGAATATAAATGGCAAGGGCATTTCCATCATAAAAATGCCAGAGCTCATCGGACTTAATGCGATGAAATAATGAGCGATCCTGAGAACGAAGCAGGAAGTAGATCGCAGTTGAGAAATTTCTAGCGTTACCAAACCGGTCTGGTAAACTACTTGCCCAAACTGATTCAGTTGAACGATACGTTTCCTTAAAAAAACCACCTTCAGGATGTGCCAGAAGATTCAAATGATTGACCCAATATTCTGCTGTTTTCATAAGGTGTGCTTTATGGACACGAAGGCACGAAGACACAAAGAAGGCACTATTTTTAAAATGTTAGGGAAGTTGTGAGACATCTTTTTTCCAAGTCAGATACCTTGACCAAAATAAATTTCGAAAAAACATTAAATCATGTATTTTGCCTGCATAGATTAATGACCTATTACCTGAATCTAACCCGGATGAAGAAGTGCGTTTTTCTTTTCTTAATGTGGTTTTTAATTCCTTTGATTTCGATTGTGGCGGAGCAAAAGCCCATTCCATACGTAATCATGATTTCGTTTGATGGATTTCGATACGACTATGTAAAAAATTTTAA
>JANYDR010000399.1 GCA_025363495.1 Cyclobacteriaceae bacterium
CTGACGAAATCTCTTAAACATTGAATATTTAAAGGGTTTACGAGGAGCGATGGCACGAGCCAAATGCGGGGTGGTGTGATGGCACTGAGCGGGGAAGCATATTTGGCTCTTGATCTTTTTTGGTTCTTTTTTCCATCAAGGGAAAAAAGAACAAAGAAAAAATAATGTGATGAAATCAAATGTATGAGATAAATTGAAATCGATCGATTCTAATATTAGAAATATAGTTTTACCCAAACAGGGTCTTAGAATTCTATCTAACAAAAGTCCTGATGCAATCAAGACCATCCGGCGGCGCTTAACCGCAAAGATTCGCAAAGGAATACACGCAAAGTTCGCAGACAATGCCGAAAGCATTAACTTAGCGGCCATAGCCTTGGAAATCCAGAGCGCAAAGAATGCCTTCGGCATTAACTCGGTGAACTTTGCGTGTATTCCTTCGCGCGCTTTGCGGTTAAGTGTATTGGGTAACAGGCTCTTGGAATCCGTGGCAAAAAAAGCTGTTCTACAATTCATCACCAACTACATCTATATCTGATTGCTGCATTTTACTAAGTTGGAGTGATGAAACTGGTAACTTGACAAAGTAGGATTAATCTCTATCTGATAATATTACCCAGTCTGCTCCAACGTATCTTGTGTAACAAGTCAGCGTTTTCTTCCAGGGAAAACCAAATGAATAAAGCCTTACCGACAATGTGGTCTTCTGGCACAAATCCCCAGTACCTTGAATCAAGAGAATTGTGACGATTGTCGCCCATCATGAAATAATAGTTTTGCTTAAAAGTATATTCTTTAACTACTTTGTCATCGATGTACAATTGTCCGTCCGTGATTTGAGCGTTTCTATTTTGATCATATAACCTGATTGTCTCACCATAAAAATTCATGGTGGAATCATTGATGGGTATCTTCATGCCCCTCGCAGGAATAACGATCGGTCCATAGTTATCACCGTTCCACAACGTATTTTTTGACATGGGGAATATATCTTCTTCCGGGCCATCGCTTTTTGTGTAATCAGCTTCAAATGAAGTGATGAATGGAGTTGCCTTTACAGATTCAACCTGCTCACTCGTAAGAAGCATCCGATATACTACCTGGCCTTTGTCCGACCTTCCCAAATAATAAAAGTCGTCTTTGTCAAGCCCCAGTTTTGACAAATTGCGTCTATGTATTTCATCCGCTGTGGTGACGATATAACTGAACTTCATATTTTTCGGGAGACCCAATGTTACACCATTCGCATATATCTTTGCGTCCTTTATCTCCAGGCGATCACCCGGAAGTCCGACACAACGCTTAACATAATTGGATTTCAAATCAAATGGATAATCCACACCCTGGTCAAGCTTCACAGGTGGTATGTAGAAGACTACGATATCTTCTCTTTTTATTTTAGTGAGTCCGGGAAACCGATACGTTGGCAACTGTATCCAATCGAGATAAGATGGAATTTCAGTTCCCCATATTTTCTGATGGGTTAATGGAATCTGCAGAGGTGTCTTTGGAGTTTGAGGTCCGTAGTGCAACTTGCTTACAAAAAGGTAATC
Organism: Cyclobacteriaceae bacterium; assembly: GCA_025363495.1. Taxonomy (GTDB): domain Bacteria; phylum Bacteroidota; class Bacteroidia; order Cytophagales; family Cyclobacteriaceae; genus ELB16-189. The sequence continues at coordinate 1,554 of JANYDR010000399.1, forward strand.
ACCCACCAGCAGCGAATTTTCCATCGATGGTGTTGGTATTACAAAAGCCTGCACGGCCGACCATCGTATAAACGTAGCGACTACCACTGCAAAAATAATTGCGTCAGACCATTCACGCAGGAAGGTCTTTGGTTTTGGTTGCTCCTTTTTCTTCCAGAATTTCCAGGTCATAAATTGTAAGGTTTGATCGTACGGAACGTGATATGGTTTGAAATGGTTGGGATAATTTGATGGGCGGGAGAAAACTATAGGTTTTACGTTCGATGATATATATAATAAAATTCGAATAGAGCAGCTTCGCAGCGGTCGCTCACCGCAGAGGAAGTCGCTTACAACTCATAACTTTGAATTCGTTACAAACGCTATCTTCTTACTATCCGGTGACCAGCTTGGAACGTTAATCGATCCTTGTCCTCCATAGAGATAACCAATGTTGCGGGGGATTCCACCACTGGAAGGCATCAGTCGCAAGTAAACCTTTTTATAAAATGGATGCTGTGTTGGATCTATATCTTTTGGGAATGAAATAAAAACAATCCATTTGCCATCAGGAGAAATATGTGGGAACCAATCATTGTATTCATCGAATGTAACCTGCTCTTCATTGCTTCCATCAGGTTTCATGCGCCAGAGCTTCATCGTGCCGGTGCGCACCGAGTTGAAATAAATATAATTTCCATCCGGAGTATATTCAGGTCCGTCATCCAGCGTAGAGTCTTCTGTGAGCGGAGTTTCCTTTTTAGTATCGATGTCCACCGCCCAGATGTTCCATTCCTTATTTCGCTGACCTGTAAAGATCAATCGCTTTTTATCAAGTGACCAGCTATGAAGATAGGAAGGGCCCGAAGCCTCTTCTGTAATCTTGACCGGTGTATCAGAACCAGTGGCTGGCAACACGTAGATTGTAGAGCGATTCCCGGAATGATTACTGATTCCTAACATCTTACCGTCGAAAGACAACACGTGATCATTATTGTTATCGTTGATCTCACCGGTATTTAATTTTGAGATAGCATTGGTGGCGAGATCATAATAATAGAGAAGACCCTCCGAGTTATATAACAACTTCTTTCCATCTGTCGTCCAGTTAGGCGCCTGAAGGGAATTGGGTGCGCTGTACAATATCTTTCTTTTGCCGGTGGCTACATCCATTGTCTCAATGTGACTTCCGATGTAATCCGTGTAGGGTTTAAAATTCTTGTCGGCAGGAATAATGATGCGGACATTGCTGAAAATTGCTTTCTCCATTACATCTTCAAGATGCGAACAGATAAATAATCCAGCGTATACTTCTTCATTGAGTTCCACTTCTTTACTTACGGATTTATAATTCTCTCCGAATGTTGCTGCGGAAAAAGTAAACGTGTTTCCCAAACGCTCCAGTTCGATTTCAGTTGGATGATAGGTTGAAACAGAAACCTGGTCAGTAACAGCGCCATCCGTTTGCCGAAATTGAAGTGAAGTAAGTATGTCACCATGAACACAGGCGTCCGCATACCGGGAGTCAGCCGTTAGCTTATCGCGAGCAATAATTCCAATCTTTCTGTGATCGAACGAGCCCTTTCCAATAAACTGTACCGTTGCTTTTATTATAAAGTCGCCTTTAATCTTTTTCCATGCGAAGTGAAACTGATCTTCGGTCGCCCACATATTCTTGCCAGCGCCCGAAAGAGTATAGGTTTGATCTTCCGGATTATAAACTACTGAACCCTTCAGCTTTGGATACCCAACATCTTCATGATGATCAAATATCCCAACAGGGCTTTGCTGGGCAAGGAGTTGAGAAACTGGTATTCCCATGAGCAACAGTAATAAGAGGGCGTTGCACAAGAGGTAAAGTACTTTCATGTTTTTCATTGGAGTGAAGGTTAGACTGAATAATGGAAAGAGTACTAAACATTCAATTTCTCATCATTGCAGGGGAAAATATGTTGGGTTTTTTTGACCTGAATCCTGCAACTTGTATCCTGTAGCCTTACTTGAATAAACGTCTACTGCGAATCAATACTACAAACCCGGCTTCGGAGGTTTCACAGCAGGCTGCCACGACAAGATTCCTTTTGACACCGTTTTTCTGGCAAAGAGTTTACCGTTACAATTCACATATAGCGTTGTGAAATCCGGTCCACCGAGCTTTACATCTGATACATCCATTACCGGCGATGATACAATAAAGTTAACTCTGCCTAATTGATCAGATATCTGAACTCCCATTGCGGTTGCTGTGTACAAAAGATTTTCTGAATCTACCGTCATTCCTTTTGCCCCTGGGGCAGTGTTTCCGTAAGGAATATGATAATGGACATACTCCTGCCCTTCTTCAAGATTGCCATCATCTGTGATCTTCAATGAATAGCCAAATACTCCGTTAGCAATGCCAACGTTTATAAATGTTTGTTCTGCCGAAATTGCAAGGCCGGTAGGATGGTTTGGAACAATTACATAACGAACATCCTTTTTGGCATAACTATAAAAACCAACGCGGTCTTTTTCTGTTTCACTGAAATAAATTCCTTTCGATGAAGCTACAAGAAAATCCGCATTCACATTCGACACAAGCTCCTGCTGAGTTGCGTCCGGATTTATAGCTAAAATTTTATGCTGCCAGACATCACTTACCAGTAATTTTCCATCTTCACGAAAAGAAAGTCCACCGCCCTCTCCTTTTAACTTTGCGAACCCGACAACTCCGCTTCCATTTATTTTATAAACGTTTTGCCTGTCAGTAAAGAAAACTTCTCCTGATGCATTAACGGCAAGCTTGTTAACCTTTTTATCAGCAAGCCCAATTTCCTTCCATTCCTCACCCTCTGCAATAGGATACAATCTTCGGGTAGGTCCTTTATGCGTATGTACTTGCATCGGATAATCTTTCCACAACCATTTTAAAGCTTCGGGCATTATTTTCAATGCGTGACGACTGTCATGGCCACCATCACCCCAGTCATGGGTGACTTCATATCCTGCCCACGTCAATGCACTCAGCATATTCTGATTTGCCATCCACCAATCACCGCCATAAATATTCAGATCATGATTACCATCGGCCAAAAATATTCTTAAGGGTTTGGGTTCGACCTTCCGCACAAGCGTGGCAAACTCATCACCTCCCCGAAGTCCGACGTACGTTCCAATGGTACTGAGTACTCTTCTGAATTCATTGGGGCGTTCCCATGCAACATTGAACGCTGCGATCGCACCCGAACTTGCTCCTGCAATGGACCTGTCATTCGGATCTTTGCTGATGTTAAATGATCGTCCAACTTCGGGAAGCATTTCCTCCAAAAGAAAACGGGCATATTTATCACCCAGTGCATCGTATTCAAAACTTCGGTTAAAACGAGGATAATTATCTTTTCCAATTGATGGTACCTTACCGTGATCAATAAATATCCCGATCATAACAGGGACTTCATTCAAGGCAATGAGTGAATCGAGCACCGCTGGCAATCTCCAACCAGTTGCCCGCGATAATCCATCCTGAACAACCATCACGCACGCTGGTTTGGCAGTATCATATTGCTTAGGAACATACAACCAATACTCGCGTTCCGTGCCAGGATAGATCTTACTCTTCAATACAAATGGTCCGCGGATCTCACCCACAGGAGTCTGTGCAAGAATTAAAGAATGGTTAAGGAGACAGATAAAGAAGGTACTGAGTATTTTATTCATAGTCATAGGTTCTATGTTCTGAGTTCCATGTCCTAAGTCCTAAGTTCTAAGTTCTAGGTTCTAGGTTCTA
>JANYDR010000419.1 GCA_025363495.1 Cyclobacteriaceae bacterium
TCCACACTTTCAATGACGCCCATAATCACAATGGCTCCGATAGTAAGAAGGGCAATTCGTCTGAACTTCTTTTTTCCAAAACCGATAAGCAACGCCAATATGGCTACAATGGCTGCATGTAAATAAAGTTGATTGGGAATAAGCAATGTCAAAATAAAAATAACAGCAGCACAAATTCCGACGATCATAAGGAACGGAGACATTCCTTCGCGAAAGAATACAAATATGAAAGACGTAAATACCAGGGCCGTACCAGTGTCTTTTTGAGCAAGTATTAAAACCATTGGTATGCCAATGATTCCAAACAGAACTGCCTGATTGCGCAGGTTGTCCATTCTGAAACCAACAGACCCCATATATTTTGCCACGGCCAGTGCTACGACAAACTTGGCAAATTCTGATGGCTGAACTCCAAAAGAACCGATACCGAGCCAGGCCTTATTGCCCCCAACCTCTTTACCGATCAGCGGGACCATGAACAGCATGACGACAATTACGCCGAAAAGCACATAAGCAAAGGTTTCATAAAATCGCATATCGAGAATGACAATGCCCATGATGATGACGAACGATGCGAGTATAAAAAGTAATTGTCTTCCGGAGTTTATTGATAGACTGAAGATCGGTTGGTGAACACCCTCATCATATACTACTGCATAAATATTGATCCATCCAAGCAGTACAAGGGCCATGTAAAGTCCAATGGTGGGCCAGTCAAGACTTCCTGATATGTTATCTTCTCTTTTCAACGCTTATTGACATCAAGAAATTTTCCAGCCAATACATACTGTTCAATATTCGGACGCTCCGTATGGCCAATAAGATATTTCTCTATCATCAGGGAAGCAATCGATGCGGCTGCACGACCACCTTGTCCATTGTCTTCAACGTAAACTGAAATAGCAATCTTTGGATTATCGCGTGGAGCGAATGCAATGAACACACCGTGTGCTGGTAAAGGATCATTTTGTACAGTACCGGTTTTTCCACATACGATGATGTTCTTAAGTTTAGCGCGGGTGCCTGTTCCGGATGCAACAACATTTTGCATTGCATCAATGGCTATCAAAAAGTTCGCGGAATCGATGGTGGTATAATGACGTTCCGAATATCGAGGCAACGGCTTGCCTTCTTTTCCAATCATCTTGACAATGTGTGGAGTATAATAGTAACCACGATTTGCGACCGTGGCAGCGAAGTTTGCCATCTGAAGTGGAACAACGAGGTTTTCACCTTCTCCGATGGCAATCGAATAGATATTAGAAAATTTCCAGGGCTTGTTATTATAAGCCCTGTCATAATACGCAGGGGTAGGAATGTTTCCACTTTTTTCATTTGGTAGGTCAATTCCAAGTGGTTTGCCGAAACCAAAGCTCATAATGTGCTTGTCCCATTCGGTTAAACCAATCCGAGTGTCTCCAAAAGGATCATTGACTACGCCCTTGTTAAGCATTCTTCGCAGTACACCATGAAAATATGGATTGCATGAATTTGTAATCGCCCCCCGCAAATCCAGATTGTCATGACCTGCGTGACATCCAATGATGGATTTATCGCAACGATATCGGGTTTCGGGAGTGATTACTCCTTCTTGCAGCGCTGTCATTGCCTGGGCTATTTTAAAGATTGATCCCGGGCGGTATTGGGCCATTAGCGGCCGGTTGAATAAAGGCTTGTTTGTATCACTGCTTATAAGGCGGAAGTTTGAGCTATATTCTTTTCCGGTAAGCAGATTAGGATCGTAAGATGGTCCGGAAACCAACGCCAGGATTTCTCCGGAAGAAGGTTCGATGGCGGCAATACTTCCTGAGAGCCCCTTCATAAGAAATTCTCCATACTGCTGGAGATCAAGGTCGATGCCCGTAACCAAATTCTGACCCGGCACAGACAGCGTATCATAGGCACCATCTTTAAAGGATCCTTTTACAATGCCTTTAACGTTTCGAAGTTTGAAACGTACCCCACGTTTGCCACGAAGTTGCTCTTCATAAAACGCTTCGATGCCACTTTGACCTATATAGTCGCCCTGTCGGTAGATCTTTGTTTCATCACTCTCCAGTCTGGTCTTACTGATCTCACTTACATATCCAAGTGCGTTGGCAAGCGCCGGTGATGAATAAGCGCGTGTGGTCCGTGCTTGTACATAGAAACCTGGAAATTCATCGAGATGATCCTGTACCCCGGCAAAGTCGGTATTGGAGAGCTGGTCCATGAAAAGCGTCGGCTTGAAACGGGAATATTCTTTCCGCGCCTTCATCTCTTTGAATTTCTTTTTCAGTTCTTCGCGTGAGATTTGAAATACTTGACAAAATTTTGTCGAATCAAAATTCTTTACATCTTTTAAGAGCACTTCGAGCTTGTACTCTGGAGTGTTATAAACAATCAGCTTTCCATTGCGGTCACTGATAAGTCCGCGAAACGGATACTCCACTTGCGGCAAGATCGCATTGCTGTCTGCCATTTCAGCATACCGGCTGTCGAGCACCTGAATAAAAAATAGCTTGACCAGAAATATGACGCTGATCAGCACAATAGCTATTTGAAATATTTCTTTTCTCCCCTCGTTCATCGCCTTCTATCAAAAGAAAAATACTGTAAAAAGATAATTACAACCATGGTGAACATTGTGCTTGTTATCACCTTAAGCATCGTAAACCAAAAAATTTCAAAACCACCTGCTTCAATAAAAAACAAAACAAAGTGATGCACGAATACTAAGGGCAGAGAATAAACCATAAACCACTGTAGACCATTTACCACCAACGTTGGCCCTTCTCCAGCATCGTATCCACCCTGCGGCGTGATTGTTCCCAACCAGTAATTTCTAAGATACGCCACAAGTACAAGACTCAATGCGTGAAGGCCAAGGCTATCATAAAAAATATCGATAGAAAATCCCAGCAGGAACGCAACGCCCATTAAGATCAAAGAGTTCGTCTCGATTGGCAGAAGCAGGATAAAGGCAACATAAAGAAAGCAAAATGCAGTATTGAATAGGACCACCTGCTTAAACAGCATAACCTGTACCAGCAGGTACACTGCAAAGTAGATTCCAACAAAGATTCCCGAACGGTTCATTGCGGTTTTCCGATAGTTATTTTTTCAAGAGAGTCTAACTCAGTTTTCAATTGACTCTTAACTATTTTTACAAAAGACAATCGTCTGAAATCCTGGCCTAACTCCACGCGAATATCATAAAACAGCGCTTCTTCTTTCAATTTCACATCTTTTACGATACCAACGAAGACGCCTTCCGGGAATACGGCATTGTAACCAGAGGTAAGCACAGTGTCGCCAATCAGGGGTTGTACATGACGGGGTACGTACAATAAATTCACGATCCGTGGATCAGTTCCATCCCACTGAGCGGTGCCGAAATTTCCGGTGCGTTTGAGAACGCTGGAAACCTGCTCGTCAATATTCAAAATTGAAATCAATACTGAAAAATGTTCTGAGACCGACTTAACCTTCCCAATAGCTCCGGAAATACTGATGGCAGCCATTCCAGGCTTGATTCCTGCGTCTTCCCCCCGATTGATTGTTATATAATTTTTGAATTGCGCCACAGAATTGTTGATCACCTTGGCGCTCACGAAATCATAACGAACCAGACTATCATTCTTGACAGGTATTGTTAAGGCTTGAGCCCGACGTTCAAGCTCTGTACGCAATTGAGCATTTTCGCGGCCCAGTTCTTCATTGATCTGACGGAGGGAGAAATATTCCCGGGTGCTTTGTGAAAAACCAAGAATTCCAGCCGCTAATCGATTGGAAGAATTGAAAAATTTTGTGCTCTGGTATTGATTATTTTCAACCAATAACCAGGCACAGAAAATCTCTAATAGTAGGAATGTGAAGAAAGCCCGGTACTCATAGAAAAAGTTAAGAAGACGCTGCATGCAATCATGTCATCAATACTTTCCGATAATGGTTCAGGTTTTTCAATGCCGCTCCGGTCCCACGAACAACTGCGCGCAATGGATCATCAGCAACGTGAATTGGTAATTTTGTTTTTAGTGACAAGCGTTTATCCAGGCCACGAAGCATTGCGCCGCCACCAGTAAGATAAATACCACGTTCATAAATATCAGCTGAAAGCTCAGGAGGAGAAAGTTCAAGTGCTTTCAATACGGCCTCTTCAAGCTTGGAAATAGATTTGTCAAGTGCGAATGCAACCTCACTATAAGAAATCTTAATGGTTTTAGGAATACCCGTCATCAGGTCACGGCCACGTATTTCATAATCATCAGGACCGTCATCAAGTTCTGTCAATGCGGATCCTACTTCAATCTTCACGCGTTCTGCTGTTCTTTCACCAATGAGGAGATTATGCTGGCGACGCATGTAATCAAGAATGTCGCGATTGAAAGTATCCCCTGCAATTCGGATAGATTGATCGCAAACAATACCTGATAGAGCAATCACAGCGATGTCTGTTGTTCCACCACCAATGTCAACGATCATGTTACCAATTGGCTGTTCAATATCAATACCGATACCAATGGCGGCAGCGATAGGTTCGTGGATCATATACACCTCTTTGGCGTTGGCATGCTCGGCTGAGTCACGCACAGCGCGCTTCTCAACCTCTGTGATAGCAGAGGGAATGCAGATAACCATTCGCAAAGAAGGCGGAAACAGTCGACGACCGGTATCAATCATCTTAATCATCCCACGAATCATCATTTCTGCCGCATGGAAGTCAGCAATAACACCTTCTTTCAGGGGACGAATCGTTTTTATATTGTCGTGTGTTTTCTCATGCATCTGCATGGCCTCACGTCCAATGGCAAGAACCTTTCCGGTAAGCTTATCGAGGGCTATGATCGATGGTTCGTCCACCACAACCTTGTCCTTATGTATGATCAATGTGTTCGCTGTGCCCAGGTCAATCGCGATGTCACTGGTGAAGAAATCAAAAAGTCCCATTATTTATATACTCCTCCTTGGATTGCTGTTAAAAATTGCCATGAATTTACAGAATAATCAGGTGATTTAATGGAGGTTAACTGCTTTTTCGACATTAGTTTTTAAATGTCTGTATTGAAAATATTTTTTACCAAAAACTTCCGTCTAAACCACAAGGGCTTCGCCCAACGTTTAGTGCTTGAAATGACGGAAGCCTGTGAAGACCATTGCCATATTATGCTTATCGCAAAAGTCAATAGAGTCCTGGTCTTTGATGGATCCGCCTGGCTGAATTACAGCCCTGATGCCATGCTGGTAAGCTATTTCAACACAATCCGGGAACGGAAAAAAAGCGTCAGAAGCCATCGCTGCGCCATCCAATGAGAATCCAAAAGCCCTCGCTTTTTCTATTGCTTGCTTCAAAGCATCTACACGGCTTGTTTGACCAACGCCGCTGGCCAGTAACTGACCCTCAACGGCAAAAATTATGGTGTTTGACTTTGTATGCTTGCAGATTTTGCTGGCGAATAAAAGTGCCTTCTCTTCTGAAGGAGTAAGTAAACGCTTCGTTACCACTTTAAGGTCCTCCTTTGTATCTGTCTTCCAGTCACTGTCTTGTTCTATGATTCCATTAAGGAGGCTTTTGACTTGCTTTAGCGCTCCGACCGGCTGCTTTTGTTTTAAGATAATCCTGTTCTTCTTGGATTTCAATAAGGCAAGGGCATCATCAGTATAAGATGGCGCACTAAGTATTTCAAAAAACAAAGAGTGAAGTGCCTCTGCGGCCGGAAGATCAATTGTTTTGTTAGTGGCTAGCACACCACCGAACGCGGAAATGGTATCGGCAGCAAATGCTTTCAGATAAGCTTCTTTAACCGTTGTTCCTGTTGCCACTCCACAGGCATTAGTGTGCTTAATGATGATAAATGCAGTTTCTCCTTCGAATTCTTTGACGAGACTGAGGGCTGCATCAACATCTACAAGATTGTTATATGAAAGCTCTTTGCCGTTCAGAATGTCAAACAGGTCGCTCAGGTCTCCATAGAAAACTCCTTTTTGATGTGGATTTTCTCCATAGCGCAATACTTTCCCTGTTTGCACACTTGCTTTAAAGCTAGGGAGATTTTGTTCCTGATTGAAGTAACGGAAGATGGCTGAATCATAATGTGATGTGACGTCAAATGCCATGGCAGCAAATCGCTTGCGATCGTAAAGTTCAGAGGAGGCGTTTTTATTTTTTAAGAGTTCAAGAACTTCCGCATATTGATTCCGTGAAGAAACGATCAGTACGTCATTAAAATTTTTAGCCGCTCCCCGAATCAATGCTATTCCGCCGATGTCAATTTTTTCAATTATATCATCTTCTGAACCTCCCTTTGCCACGGTTTCTTCGAAAGGGTAAAGATCTACGATAACCAGATCAAGTGGACCGATATTGAATTCGGCTGCCTGTTTAACATCTGTGGAATCCTCCCTGCGGTATAAAATTCCTCCAAAAATTGCAGGATGAAGTGTTTTTACCCTACCACCGAAAATTGAAGGGTAACCTGTTAGTTTTTCTACTGGCGTAACCTTGTGCCCTAATTTCTCAATAAACTCCTGGGTACCTCCTGTGGAGACAAACTCAACGCCGTGCTGCGCGAGTGTTTGAATGATTGGCTCCAGGTTGTCTTTATAGAAAACAGAAATAAGGGCTCTTGTGATTTTGCGGCTAGACATTGAGAAAAATTAAGCTGCAAAAGTAAGAGGAAATCACTCGCAGGAAATGAGATTTTTAAAGATGCCTTAAATCCGATCTAAGCATTGCATAAACCACGCAATCGCTTGTCCTTTTTTATTTCATCAAGTTAATTTAGGCAGCCAGCAAGCTTACGTCGCTGTGCACTTCGGAAAGATCCTTCTTTACAACAACCATATCACTTTTGAGTTCGGACACATCTTTTTTGAGTTCCGACACGTCCTTTTTGACGAGGATCATATCGCTTTTCAGTTCGGATACGTCTTTTTTGAGCTCCGAAACATCTTTTTTGACAAGGACCATGTCGCTTTTGAGCTCAGACACATCCTTTTTGAGTTCCGAAACATCTTTTTTGACGAGGATCAGATCACTTTTCAGTTCGGACGTCCTTTCAGACGAGGACCATGTCGCTTTTGAGTTCTGAAACATCCTTTATGAGTTCCGAGACGTCCTCTTTAACATCCGATAAGTCCTTTTTTATTGGCCCTAAGGCTTTATCAAGACTTACAGAGACAATTTGCTCAATCGATGTCAAATCTTCTGCTGATAATGCCATCTTGATTGGGGTTTACACAAAATTAATAAACTTTTTAGCCCTTTAAGATCATAGAATTAATTAGTGAGGTTTTCCAGACTAATTAATTCTGAAACCATCAGCGTCGAGGTATGCTGGAAATTTTGAGCGATAATCCTTCAGTTGTTTGCCATCCAGGGTAATGCTCTTTATGGCTTCTGTTTCTTCTGCTGAATATAGTGTTTCACCTTTGGGACTAATGATCGCTGAGTGGCCATTATAGGGAATGTCTTTTCCATCCTTGCCAACGCGATTTACGCCTACTGCATAGGAAAGATTTTCTATAGCACGCGCTCGTAATAAGGCGTCCCAAGCCGTAACGCGAGCCTCAGGCCAATTGGCAACATAAATTAAAAGATCGTACTCCATCTGATTTTGATCTTTATTCCACGTGTTACGACTCCAAACGGGAAAACGAAGATCATAACAAACCATCGGACAAATATTCCAGCCCCTCCAATTAGCGACGAGTTTATTTTTTCCACTTGAATAGACTGTATTCTCTTCACCCATGCGAAAGAGATGCTTCTTATCGTATGTCTTAAAATCTCCGCCTGGTTGCATCCAAAGTAATCTGTTAAAGAAACTTCCGTTTTCTTTGGCAATAAAACTTCCAATCACGAGTGCCCCGGTTTGATTGGCCATTTGCTTCATCCACTTGAATGTTTGCTGGTTCATCACTTCTGCCAGTGCTGAGGCATTCATCGAAAAACCCGTTGAGAACATTTCGGGAAGAACGATCACATCCGTTGTTTGCCCGATCTTCCAGATTTTCTCTTCAAACATGGCGAGGTTGGCCACGGAATTTTCCCAATGAAGATTGGATTGAATGAGTGTGATTGAAAGATCTTGCATTTAGAGATAATTAAAATTTCCTCAAAATCTCACCGGCCTTTTGCAATGTTTCTTCGCTTTTCGCAAAACAAAAGCGGAGCAGGTGATTATCACTTTTGTCTTTATAAAATGCTGAAATAGGAATGGATGCCACTTTATGTTCTTTTGTCAGCCATTCCGCCATCTCCACGTCTGTTTTGTTGGAGATATTTTTATAGGACAATAATTGAAAATAGCTTCCGTGACAAGGACGCACTTCAAATGAAGAGCCTTTGATCTGATCAAGGAAAAAATCACGCTTTTGCTGAAAGAATTCACCAAGGTGAAGATAGTTTTCAGGACTCTTTAAGTATTCCGACAAAGCCATTTGTACAGGTGTGTTAACACTAAACGTTACAAACTGGTGTGCTTTGCGAATTTCTTTTGTCAGGTATTCCGGCGCAACAGTATAACCTACCTTCCAGCCAGTTGCATGAAACGTTTTTCCAAATGAAAACGCTGCAACACTTTGAGATGCAAGCCCTGGGAATTTCAAAACACTTTGATGAGTAAGACCATCGTAAATAAGTCGTTCGTATACCTCATCACTTAGAACAATGATACCGTATTTCAACGCGAGCTCTTCCAGAATTTTTAAATCACTTTCACGTAACACGGCCCCACTTGGATTATGTGGAGTATTGATCATTATCATTTTTGTTCTTGCATTGATTCTCGATTTTACAACGTCCCAGTCAATGGAAAAATCTGTGGGATTCAGGTTGAGCTGAATGGGGACCCCACCATTTAGTTTGATCGATGGCGCATAAGAATCATATGAAGGATCGAACAAGATCACCTCATCATTAGCTTGTATAAGGGCAGCGATCGAGGAGAATAAAGCTTCCGTGCCTCCGGAAGTAATTATTATTTCTGTTTCACCATCAGTAGGTCGGTTGTATGTTTCATGTACAACTTTCGCAATGACGTTTTTCAACGCAGGAGCGCCCGGCATGGGAGCATATTGATTGTGTCCGGCCAGCATACTTTTATGAATGAGATCAATCAGTTCTGGTGCGACGGGAAAATCAGGAAACCCTTGTGACAGATTAATAGCCCCATTTTCCAGCGCCATACGCGACATGACGGTGAAGATGGAAGTGCCTGTTTCCGGAAGACGTGAGGTTATGTTAAGGCTCATATGTCTCTCAAAGTTATAGAATCAACCGTAACTATTCCTGTCAGACGATTAACTTGCATTTATGTTTATTGAGCCTCAGTTAGGGAAAAAAGAGCAAGATGGCCGGGCCGGCTGGATCGAAGTGGTGTGTGGGTGCATGTTTTCAGGCAAAACAGAAGAACTCATCCGTAGACTTAACCGTGCACTTATCGCAAAACAGCGGGTGGAAATTTTCAAACCAGCCATTGACAAGCGTTATCACGACGAAAAAATCATTTCCCACTCCCAACGTGAGATCCGATCTACGCCTGTGAGTTTTGCGAATGATATTTTATTGCTGGCAGGAGATTGCGATGTTGTTGGTATCGACGAAGCCCAGTTTTTTGATGAGGCGATTGTAGACGTTTGTAATTATCTGGCCAATTCCGGCAAACGGGTCATAGTAGCAGGATTGGATATGGATTATGAAGGTCGACCGTTCGGACCAATGCCACAACTTTTAGCTGTTGCCGAATTTGTTACAAAAGTTCATGCGATCTGCGCTGAGACCGGCGAGCTTGCGTCCTTTTCGTTTCGTCTGACGGAAAATAATTCGCAAGTAATGCTCGGCGAAAAAGATAAGTATGAAGCGCGGAGTAGAAAGGCATTTTTTGAGGGGATGAAGGACAGGAAGGAAGCTGAAGGCACAAAGCCGAAAGCTTAAAGAAGTGTAACCAATTTATTAATGCCATCATCTCAATGTAAATTTTCTACGGGAAGAATTTAACTTATCAGCGTGGGTAATCAAGCTGTCAACTTTCAACACTAAGCTTTATGCTTCATAAGACCCGCGGTGTTGTTTTTCGCTTTACTAAATATGGAGAGACTTCTATCATTGTTAGCATTTTCACAGAATTGTTTGGGTTACAGAGTTACATAGTAAATAGTGTGAGAAGTAAATCGGCCAAAAATAAAATTGCTCTCTTTCAGCCGCTTACTTTACTTGACCTCGTTGTCTATCATCGGGAAAATGCAGACATTCTTCGCATCAAGGAAGTAAAGTGCTTATATGCATACCAAACAATTCATCAGGATATTCGTAAGTCGGCCATTGCAATGTTCCTCAACGAATTTGTGAACAAGGCTGTTAAGGACCAAAGTCATGCAGAAGAGATTTGTGAGTTTTTGATCAGGTCGTTGATATCATTGGACGAGATTTCATCTCCAGAAAACTTTCATTTGATCTTTCTCCTTAAGCTCAGTCGTTATCTTGGTTTTGGTCCACAGACAAATGAAGAGGTGCTGGGTGTTTGGCTTTTGAATAACGAAGAGGAAGACATTCTTGAGAAATTGCTTATTGCTGAATACGACACTCCCATAACAATGAATTACGCTTCCCGTAAAAACTTATTGGAAGCTTTGCTTCGCTTTTATGAAACTCATATTGATAATTTCGGTGAGATAAAGTCTGTCCAGGTCCTTAAAGAAATGTTTAATTGACATCTTTGTAAAAAAGAATCACCATTGAATCTCTTTCAAGCATCCAGTCGCATTATTGTTACGTGCAAAAAGCGCCTTTCTATCTATTTAAAGCACGAAATTGAAGAATTGGGGTTCGTCCCTGAACGTGTTTTTTCTACTGGAGTGGAATTAAAGGGCACGATGAAAGATTGCATTCGGCTCAATCTGAATTTACGCTGCGCAAGCCAGGTCTTGTATTCACTTGAGAGTTTCCACGCTACCAATCCTGAGGAGGTTTATACCAAGCTACTTTACTATCCATGGGAAAAAATTATTCCTGAGGACGGTTATATCTCTGTGACGAGCAATGTAGATAACTTCACGGTAAACAGTGATTTGTTCATGAATGTAAAGGTGAAAGATGCCATAGCTGATCGCATTAGGAGAGAAACAAGCAAGCGTCCTGATTCAGGATCTGAACTTGATCATACTGTCATTAATTTATATTGGAAAGAAGAAGACGCGGAAATTTTTATTGATACTTCGGGTCACACATTGGCTAAACATGGCTATCGAAAAATTCCCGGAAAAGCACCGATGCTGGAAGCATTAGCGGCGGCGACAATCATGGCGTCAAAGTGGGATAGGAAAGTTCCATTTATTAATCCAATGTGCGGATCGGCCACCATAGCAATTGAAGCATTGCTGATTGCAACTCAGCGGCGTCCGGGACTTTATCGAAATAATTATTCATTTATGCACGTGAATGGTTATGAAAAAGAAATGTATGAGATTGAATACAAAAAGATAGTAGAGCAAATTATAGAAGTTCCGGGATTGAGAGTTATAGTGAGTGATCTCAGCGAAGATGCTATTTACGTTTCTAAAATCAATGCGGACGAAGCTGGAGTAGCAGAACTGATGCAGTTCTCTGTATGTGATTTTGAATCAACAGAAGTTCCGCCGGCCCCAGGCGTGATCTATTTTAATCCTGAATACGGTGAACGACTCGGTGAGATAACAGAATTGGAGGAGACTTATGCGCGTCTGGGCGATTTTATGAAAAAGAAATGCCAGGGATATACAGGTTATATTTTTACGGGAAACCTTGATCTTGCCAAAAAAATTGGGCTTAAGGCCAGTCACAGAATCGAATTTTACACCAGTCAAATCGACTGTCGTTTGCTGGAATATGAAATGTACCTCGGTAGCAAACGTGAGGAGAGGGCTCCGCAAAAGGAAAAAACTTCTAGATAGAGTTTTCTTTTATCTCTAAACGGAATCCCACGCCATGATAGTTGGCAATTTCCACAGAAGAATCTTCTTTCAAATATTTCCGAAGCTTGGAAATAAATACGTCAAGGCTGCGACCCATGAAATAATCATCATCCCCCCATACTGCTTTTAAAATGTCCTCACGTTTCAATACACGGTCTTTGTGAAGGCATAACATCTTTAGTACATCGGCTTCTTTTTGTGTGAGTGTTTTTGGTCCACCCCTATGCAATAGTGTGAGATTATTGCAATCAAATGTGTATTCACCCAACGGAAAGCTCTTTTCGACAGCAGGTTGGTGAATAGAACGTCTTAAAAAAACCTCGATCCGAAGAGAGAGTTCTTCCATGCTGAAAGGTTTTATAATATAATCATCACCTCCAGCAGTGAAGCCTGCTATCTTGTCCTCCAGCATTGACTTGGCCGTCACAAAAAGAATAGGGACTTGTTGATTTTTTTCTCGAATATTCTGGGCGAGCGTAAACCCATCTTTCTTTGGCATCATCACATCGAATATGCAGAGATCAAATGTCTGGCGATTGAAGGTTTGCTCACCTTCTTCACCATTCGCACAAAGTGTAACCTCGTAACCTTTCAATGTCAGGTTGTCTTTGATAACAAAACCCAGGCCCGGATCATCCTCTACAAGAAGTATTCTAGCGCTCATCTTTATTTCTATTTAGCGAGGTTCTTTTTTAATATCTCAATTCTTGCCTGATAGATCTGGAGTTCACTCTTCAATGTCCCGGAACTCCAGTTAGCTTTTTGAGCGATCGTTTGAATGTTATCAATCACCCAATTAAGAACGTTAATGCCTTCCGAATATTTCTTTTGTTTCTCGAGGATATCAACCTTTAACCTATAAAACCACGGTTCTTGCTTTAGTACAATGGCTTTATCAAGGAGGGTTAATGCTTTATTCAACTCTTTATTCAGGTAAAAATAATACTCGGCGGCTCTTGCGTATTGATCCGCATCATTTGATTTGCCGGTTAGTAAATTTTCGTCAATAAATTCTGTAGTCTTTTTGTCTGATTCCGTTTCAATTTTAAAATGAATTTGACTTTTCTCCCAGGAAAAAAATAATTCAGCATTGTTAGAAACTACATCGATGTCAATTGTGAATGATTCATAATGCCTGTTAGTTGTCTCTGATTTTGTTTTGAGGCGAACAGCATCTTTTTTTTCATCATATCTTTCAGTACCGTATAAAGTTGTGTCCTTATTAAAAATGACTGTCCATTCATTCGGATTAGGAATCGTAAAAAGAGAGTAGGTCCCAGCATCCACTTTTTTATTATCAATCTCTACCGGTTTTGTGAACTTTATTTTTGTACAATTTCCGGCACCGGTCCGCCATATTTTATCATAGGGAACCAGTTCACCAAATATTTTGCGCCCTCTTGCCGCGGGACGTTCGTACTCAACGGTGATGACAGTAAACCCAACCTTTTGCATAATACTTCCTTTCGGGCTTAGATCCGGAAAATTGGTCTGACAAAAAGAATTACTTATTATCAGCGAAAATAATATTGATAAAGTGATTCTCATATTTCACTGACCCAGCTATCAGCTATCGCTTCCCGTTTGTGCCTAAAGGAATATTGATAATAAATGTACTTCCTTCCCCCGGCACACTTTCCAAAGAAATTTTTCCTTCATGATTTTCCACGATAAGCTTTACATAGTTTAATCCCAGGCCGAAACCTTTTACGTCGTGTATGTTTCCTGTAGGTACACGATAAAATTTATGAAAGACTTTCTTATGTTCCTCGACTGGAATACCGATTCCGTTATCTGAAACCGCCAGAGTCAACTGACCGTTTTGGTTGGAGGTGGTGATGGTGATTTCAGGAACGCGCTGATTGTATTTTAGAGCATTGTCAAGTAGGTTATAAACAACGTTGGTAAAATGAAGCCTATCTATTTTAACGATTGCATCTCCCGCATTTAATTTAAGATGGATGGCCCCACCTTTTGATTCGATGGCAATTGAATTATTCTTCACTACCTCCTGAATCAGTTGATTAAAATCAGTTTCTTCCTTCTTCAGGCCAACGTCCTCTTTATCAAGTTGCGCCATCTGGAGGACGCGTTCCACTTGTTGCTTCAAGCGTTGATTTTCATTTTGAATGATGGTTGCGTAGTTAAGCAATCGCTCGGGCGTATGAACGATGGAAGGATCTTTTAGAACTTCAGAAGAAATAGCGATGGTTGAGATCGGTGTCTTAAACTCATGCGTCATATTGTTTATAAAATCTTTTTGTATTTCTGAAAGACGCCGTTGCTTCAGAATAACAAACAGTGTGTATACGAAAAAGAAAATAACCATCAGCATCACTGCTGATGAAAATCCCCAGATACCCATCTGGCTTAGAATATTTGCCTCAAGGCCGGGAAACTGGACAGCAAAATAGTAACCATCATTATTGAGCTTGGGAGTTTCCGGGAATTGAGAAATCATTTTTGTTTTTTTTGGAGAAACGTAATTTCCACCCATCATACATCGCTCAACGCAATCGTAAATTCCGTATTCGAAATCGGCAGTGATATTTCGCTTTTCAAACTCAGTCTTTAAAAGAAATTCCAGTACGCTTGCATCAATAGGTCCGTTGACCAGTATGACAAAATAATTTGTTGACAGTTGTGAGACTGGATTGTTGGCTGGAGAGGGTGTCTTATTGATTTCAAAAATCTTTTGAGCGACGTTGCTCAGAGAGGTGTTTACATCCCGGTAAAACTGGTTCTCGCGAATATCAAATGCCTTGCGGACCCAGTAGATCTGGGTAAAAGTGATCCCTGTGATACTCAGGGCAGCAAGAATAATGACAATACGTAACGTGGTCCGGCTCACCTTGTAAAGATAATTTGTATTTATACCCGCCGAAGGGGTTTAACATGTCATTAACATCTTTTATGACTTCATTAACAGCCAGGCCCGGAATTTGATACGAGGTTTGTATCGTTCGGTCGAACCCATTACTTTTAACCTAAATTTAAACAAGACATGAAGAAATTAGTGCTTTTTGCGGCCCTGGTAATGATTACCACCGCCGGCTTCAGCCAGACCGCGGCTGCCAACACGGCCACCAAATCCGACGTGGCGGTGCCGGTTTTTGATACACAGAATTTTGATTTTGGAAAAATCAAACAGGGCGTACCGGCTACGCATGAGTTTACGTTTACAAACAAGAGCAAAGTACCAATGGTAATTGCTACCGTATCCGCTTCTTGCGGTTGCACTACTCCGGATTGGTCAAAGGATCCAATTCCTCCTGGTGGTCAGGGCTTTGTAAAAGCTACGTATAATGCAGCAGGAGTTGGTGCCTTCGATAAATCCGTAACGGTTATGGCCAATGTTGAAAGCGGTGTTGTAGTACTTCGCATTCATGGTGAAGTCGCTCCTTAATTGATTTAGAAAATTAATAAAATAAAAAAAGTCAGGCATATCGCCTGACTTTTTTTATGCCTTGTCCGCCATAGCAGTCTCAGCGAAGGCGGATGATATCATTAACACTACAACTCTCTTATCCAGATATTTCTATAGCTCACAGGATTACCGTGGTTTTGCAACTTAAGCGAAGCTTTTCCGTGTGGTTGATACACCGGGAAGCCTTTGTATTCCGTCGGCCCGATGATCTGATAATTGTTTAATGTCACAACTCCATTGTGAAATACCGTGACAGCACCCTGCGTGATAACACGACCATTCTCCGTAAAGCGTGGTGCAGTATAAACTACATCATATGTTTGCCACTCACCAGGTTTGCGACAAGCATTTACTAAAGGAATACCTTGTTTGTAAATAGAGCTGGCCTGCCCGTTAGAATACGTTGGACTTTCGTAACTGTCAAGCACCTGGAGTTCATAACGTTCTTGTAAAAAAATTCCACTATTACCTCTTCCCTGGCCTTCACCTACTATCTCGGTTGGCGTACGCCATTCAATATGCAATTGCATATCACCAAATGTCTGTTTTGTTTTAATATCACCGGAAGCTTTTGATACAGTGAAGGCACCGTCTTTTACATCCCATTTGGCATCAGCTCCATTAAGATCGGTGAACTTGCTTAGGTCCTTTCCGTCAAATATTATGACTGCATCAGATGGTGCTTCACCATAATTTACACCGGCGGTAATCTTCTTAGGTTTAAGGTCCCAGACCTCTGTAACTTTTGGATCGAGTGATTCGCGGGGAGCACCTTGTGCAAGGGCACCTGCCGATACAATACAAAAAGCGAAAACAATGTTGTAGCGCATGACTTGATTATTTTGGTTCAAATTAAATGTAAGAAAAAAAGGAGAATAATAGAATTGAGAAATAAGAAGTTGAGAAGGCTGGAGGCAACACAAACATCAGAACATCACATACTTTTTAATTAACTCTTTGTCCAATCCAATGACCTTTGCTTTTTTTGCCTGGCGACGCAGTATGAATTCGAATATACTCATCCATCCGGGCAGGTTGCTCTCACTGATCTCAAATAACCATGCAAGTGCAAGCCTGTTCTTAGGAAAACCTTTACTATTGGTTTCACCATCACGCGCAAGACCATAGCCAATCTGAAGTGATTGCTCAAAGCCACGACTTGCAGGCCGAAGCTCTACAAGAAATTTGCAAGCTTTGCCGGAAGTGTTGAAGAAACGATGATTGATATTAGTGAGGGCCGTAATTGTCTGCCCGGGCAAAAGAGTATGAATTGTCTTTCCCGCTTCAACTTTTAATTCTCCATCAAGACAATCAAATTTTTCTGAATAAGTTTTGTGATAGTGGATACCAACTCCGCCCTTTGGTGCTAGTTCAACTTCTACCAAGGTAGATTCACCATTGGTTTCTTCCGACGTTTTCAGAAAGGTTACGTAATCTTTCTGAATGGGATTATAAATGCGCCTGGGATTTTCCATAGCATAATAAAGTTAGCCAAAATTTATTATTCCTACTTGTCATGTTGCCGTGCTTGGGTAAAACTATACTTCTAAGAGGCTTCCGAAATAAAAACTCTTTGCCACGGATGCTTACGAATAAAGAAATAAAAAACTTCTGGTGCGATTAAATTTTCACTGATTGGCAGCGAAGCTGCATCAATCTGCGAAAATCTTTTCAATTATAAGTAGTTTTCTGCAAAGTCCGTGTTCATCTGTGGCATCCGTGGCTAAAGGTTCTCGCGCAGCAATGACGAAGTTGACAATCCGTTTCTTAGGATCCATCAAAATGAAATATAACTTGACAAAACAGGACTATTCACTCCCGATTATACCTGTCAATAATAGCCTGGCTGATAAGTTGATAAATCTCTGCCATGGCGGGATCATCTTTTAAAAATTCCATGTGATGATCCAGAATTTCAAGGTCGCTGCGAATGGCCGGACCCGTCTGCGAATTTTCGGGCCCGACGGATAAACTCTTGTTGATGGTCTCTGTGATCAGGGGCTTGAGGAGATCAAAACTTAAACTGTTTTTCTCAAGAATCTCCTTTGAAAGAGTAAGCATGTAGTTGGTAAAATTAGACGCAAACACAGCTGCGACATGGAGTGCTTTGCGTTCTTCCGAGCCAATCTTTCTTACATTGTTACTAATGGCCTTCGCCAGAAGCATCATTATTTTTTCGATTTCTTCCGTATTACTTTCAATAAAAATCGGAACGGTTTTGAAATCAACGCGCTTGCTCTTACTGAAGGTTTGTAGCGGATAAAATGATCCGATGTTATCAATGGCCGCAAATTGTAAAATATTTAAAGGCTGACTGCCCGATGTTTGAATCAAAAATGCCTCGTCCGGTAAAATTATCTCTGTCGCCACTTCTTTGATAGCATCGTCACTGATGGCAATAATGAAAACTTTTGATGTGCTGGTAGAAAAATCCAAAGAAGTTTTTACTTCTGCCTGGTATAATCTTCCTGTCAATGCTTCTGCATGTCTGGAATTTCTGCTGTAAACTTCCGTTACTATGAACCCAGCGTTGTCGAGAGCAGGTGCCAGATGCCAGGCGAGATTTCCGGAGCCGATGAAGGATACTTTGGGTTGTTCGGGCATTACCTTAAATATGTTGATTCACTATCACAGCTTCGGCATTTAAAATTCGACATTGGGCTTTCGATGTTCTGAATTTTCAGATGGAAAACAAAAATTTCGAATGCCGAACGCCGAATATCGAAGTGGATTAAGTTAGGACGAAGAGTCAGACACTCACCTTGACCATCTCACTCAACTTCTCACAGGCAAAATCAATGTCTTCGTTTGTATTGTATTTGCTGAATGAAAATCTCACAGCTCCACGTTTTGAATTCGGATACAATGCACCCAACACATGAGAACCGGTTGCGGCACCGCTACTGCAAGCACTTCCGCCAGACGCAGAGATGCCGGCGAGATCAAGATTAAAAAGCAGCATATCATTTTCCTCTGACTCCGGAAGACTTATATTCAATACCGTATAAAGACTTCCGTCGAGGTTTGCTGAATCACCATTGAAGGAAATACCGGGAATATTTTCTTTGAGCCTTTGAATCATTCTTGCCTTAAGTGCTTTAACATGAGATTCGTGTTCGCCCATATCGCGATAGGAAATTTCCAATGCTTTCGCCAATCCTATAATACCATATACGTTTTCAGTACCGCCTCTCATGTTGCGCTCCTGTGAGCCCCCATGTATGAACTGATCAATTTTACGACCCTTCCGGATATACATGAAACCAACTCCTTTTGGTCCATGAAATTTGTGTGCACCTGCAGTCATACCACAAACATGCAGCTCTTTCATGTTGTGGCGATAATGCCCCATTGTCTGAACAGTATCAGAATGGAAGAAAGCGTTGTATTGCTTGGTAAGTTCTCCAACACGGTGAATGTCAAGAAGATTTCCGACCTCATTGTTGGCATGCATGAGCGATACCAGTGCGTTGGGATATTTTTCTAAAAGTTTTTCCAGGTGAGTCATATCCACATGACCCTTGTCATCGAGATTCACATGGTGTAATTCAATAGCGCCCTGTTTTTCAAGAATCTCCAGTGTGTGTGTCACCGCATGATGTTCAATAGGTGTTGAAATGGCATGTTTAATGTCGTATGATTTAACACCACTAATAATAAGAGTATTGTCGGCTTCGGTACCTCCGGAAGTGAAAATGATTTCTCCTGGGGTGCAGTTGAGAAGTTCGGCAATTTTTTTTCTGGAAGATTCAATAGCCGCCCGAACCGTTCTGCCATGAGCGTGAGTTGAGGATGGATTGCCAAAGTTCTCCAGCATGAAAGGCTTCATCGTTTCAAAAACTTCCGGATCGAGCGGAGTGGTGGCGGCATTGTCGAGGTATACTCTCATGGTATTCATGATTTGCAGGGGCAAATTTACGATTTTATGATCGTTTGTATGTCCTGGATTATTTTATTTGCCAGCGCATCTGCCTTTGCTGCATCCTGTGATTCTGCGTAAATGCGGATGATTGGCTCAGTGTTTGATTTGCGAAGGTGTACCCATTCTTTTTGACCTTCAAAATCGATCTTTACGCCATCGATTGTATTAATTTTCTCATGCTTGTACTTTGCCCTTATGTCTTCCAACACCTTGTCGACATCAATCGCTGGTGTTAATTCAATTTTATTTTTTGAAATAAAGTAAGACGGATAGGAAGCCCTCAATGCTGATGCTTTAAGTTTTGATTTGGCCAGGAGGGAAAGAAATAATCCGATCCCAATGAGAGCATCACGGCCATAGTGAAAATCCGGAACAATTATACCCCCGTTCCCTTCGCCACCAATAACTGCCTTTGTCTCTTTCATGGCGGTGACTACATTCACTTCACCGACTGCGGCCGCCGTATACCTACCTTTTGTTTTTTCAGTAACATCGCGAAGGGCACGTGTTGACGATAAATTTGAAACAGTGTTTCCTTTTTTCTTCTGAAGTACGTAATCGGCGACAGCCACGAGTGTATATTCTTCACCAAAGGGTTTGCCATCCTCCTGAATAAAGGCAAGGCGATCTACGTCCGGATCAACAACTATTCCAAGATCACACTTTTCGTTTTTTACGATCTTGCTGATCTCCTTTAAATGTTCAGGAAGCGGTTCAGGGTTGTGTGGAAAATGTCCGGTAGGTTCGCAATAAAGTTTTTTTATTTTTTTTACGCCAAGGGCTTCAAGTAATTTCGGAATGGCAATGCCACCGCTGGAGTTAACGGCATCAATAGCAATTTTGAAG
>JANYDR010000456.1 GCA_025363495.1 Cyclobacteriaceae bacterium
AAAGAAACATAGGAACAGGAGGTTGTGAAATACGAAACGTTGCTCCGGGGGTATAAATTTTTTCAGCTATCTGAGCGTATGTATATGGCTGCTTTGGATATTTGATTGCATTTACATCAATCACAATACTTCTTCCACCACGACCATTCATAAGCATATTCATATTTGGATGCTTGTCGAGATTGATGGTAATAAATGACAATCCTTTGTTCTTTATTTTTTGATGGCGGCCTATAACAAAGTCATTGCGGAAGATAACTTGTGCTTCTGAGGAAAGCGTTGCTCCAAGAATGAAAACTGAAAGCAATGACCATTTCATAGGTTGAAATTAAGGAAAATAGTTAGTCTTTCCCATAACCGGTAAAGCAATGTCACTTTGCTTTTGCATTAAAGGTTTCACGCAAAGAGCGCAAAAGGACTGCGCAAAGTGCGCGAAAAGCAAGGAAAGATTGATTTTGCGATTCTTTGCATGCCATGTGCTGGCGACCCAACGTTACGGACTTTACCTGAAACAGTTCAATCGATTGCCTCACTGCTTTCTGCAACATTTCTTACATTTGCCCCCGCTCTTTCAAAAAACGACTTTCCTATGCCCTACTCGAAGATTGTTGCCCTAGGCCACCACGTTCCGGAAACGGTCATTACTAATCAGTATTTATCCACGCTGATGGATACTTCCGACGAATGGATCATCGAACGCACCGGCATCCGCGAAAGGCGATGGATGGATCCCGCGAAGGACACCGTTGCAAACATGGCTGCAAAAGCTACACGCATGGCATTGAAGCGGGCCAACCTCACAGAAAAAGATATTGAGTTTATCGTCTTCGCAACCATCACGCCCGATTACTTCTTCCCAGGTTCGGGCGTTTTGCTGCAACGCGAGCTCGGGCTTGAAGGCATTGGCGCACTGGATATCCGCAATGCTTGCTCAGGCTTTATTTATGCATTGAGTACGGCAGATCAATTTATTAAATCAGGCATGTACAAAACTATTCTGGTCGTGGGTGCCGAGATTCAATCTACCGCATTGGACATTACTGATCGTGGCAGGAACACTGCCGTTATTTTTGGTGATGGTGCAGGTGTTGCAATTCTACAAGCTTCCGATAAACCCGGTGTAATGTCGACACACCTTCACTCCGATGGTCGTTTTGCGGAAGAGCTTTATGTAAAAGATCCCGGCAGCAGTCGTCCGCACAATGAACGGCAGGCTGATCAAATACTAGATACTACCGGCTATAAGGTTCACATGAATGGCAACATGGTATTCAAACACGCTGTCGTGAGATTTATGGAGGTGATCAACGAAGCACTCACCGCCAATCATCTCAAAAAAGAGGACATCAATTTATTGGTTCCGCATCAGGCTAATCTTCGCATAAGTCAATACATTCAGGAGAAGCTCGCTTTGCGCGAAGATCAGGTTTTCAACAATATCATGCGGTATGGTAATACAACCGCAGCCTCAATTCCCATTGCAATGAGCGAAGCCTGGGCTGAAGGAAGAGTCAAGGAAAATGACGTAATTTGTTTAGCGGCTTTTGGCAGTGGCTTTACATGGGCATCTGCAATCATTCGCTGGTAATCCCCCTTATACAAAACCTGTATGAAGACTTCTGCTTACAACCCCAGTCCACTGGAAGTGGATTTAGCGAATGCACTGTTTATTCTCCAAAAAGAAATTGAGAAACACTTACAGGATAATAAAATTGTAGACGTGGAGAGTCATATCAACCGGGATAATCCCATGGTGAAATTCAGTCTGCTGGATAAAGACGGCGATCCGCATGAAATTGTAGTTCGCATCATCCAGATACCGGATAAATTTTAATCATTCCGTATTTAAAAACCAATAAAACCTACCACCCTGTCGTTTCGTATCATAGTAATAAATAAATACGCCTTTGCGTATTTTGCGCTTTCCTCAGCGCTCTTTGCGAGAAACTTTTCACGCAAAGGCCGCAAAAATTAAATTCGCAAAGAAAACGCAAAGACCACAAACCTGATGTAAATGAAAAAATGGATAGCTTTTGTTGGACTTGCCTCAGCACTGACTCTTTTTGCTTTCTCTCCTCCTGCTGACCGTTATTTCGAAATTGCCAAGAACCTCGATATTTTCGCTACTCTTTTTAAAGAGGTCAATGCTCTCTATGTAGATGACGTCAATCCTAATAAGCTGGTGCGCACGGGCATTGATGCCATGCTCAATTCACTTGATCCTTATACCAATTATATCCCGGAGGATGAGGTGGAAGATTATAGAACGATGAATACAGGTCAGTATGGTGGCATTGGTGCCGTTACCCGGGAAATCGGAAAGCGCACTGTTGTTACGATGATGTATGAAGGTTACCCTGCGTTTAAAGGAGGACTGAAAATCGGCGATCAGGTAATAAAGATGGATGAAGTGGAGCTTTCAAAGATCACCACGGAAGAAGCCAATCATCTTATGCGCGGACAGGTTGGAACTACAGTGTCACTTACTGTCAAACGTTACGGTGTAAAAGATCCGATCAGGATTGAATTCAAACGTGAAAAAATAAAAGTCAGCAACGTTCCTTATTTTGGAATGATCGCTGACAATGTTGGATACGTCCAACTTTCTGACTTCACACCGGACGCCGGCAAGGAAGTAAAGAATGCAATAGTGACCTTAAAAGAAAAAGGAGCGAAATCAATTGTGCTTGACTTGCGTAATAATCCAGGCGGCTTATTGTTTGAAGCCGTTAACATCTGCAATATTTTTATTCCAAAAGGGAAGCAGGTAGTAACGACAAAGGGTAAGATACCAGAGCACAATATAAATTATGAAACATTAAATCCTCCTGTAGACCTGGAGATCCCGGTGGCAGTACTCATCAATCGCGGAAGTGCTTCCGCCTCAGAAATTGTGGCCGGTACACTTCAGGACTATGACCGTGCTGTGATCATCGGTGAAAAATCATATGGAAAAGGACTTGTTCAACTGAGCCGGCCATTATCATACAATGCTCAGATTAAAATCACTACTGCCAAGTACTATACTCCCACCGGACGTTGTATACAAGTACTTGATTACACTCACCGGAGAGATGATGGCAGCGTAGGTTCTATTCCCGATTCGATTAAAAAAGTTTTCAAAACCACCCGCGGAAGAACTGTTTATGATGGCGGTGGAATTGATCCTGACGTAAAGATAGAAACGCACGAAGCCAGCACTATTACACAAGTGTTATATTCGAATGGGTATATTTTTGATTATGGAACGATCTACGCATCAAAGCATCCAACAATCCCCGAAGCAAAAGCCTTCTCTCTTACTGACGCTGAGTACACCGAGTTTGCAAGTTGGATTAAAACAAAGGACTACAACTACCGGTCTCCGATAGAAATACGATTGAGTCAATTGACAGAAGAAGCAAAGGTCGAACGCTTCTATGACGACCTGAAACCACAAATTGATCAAATCCAAATCCGGCTTGCTGATAGCAGAAAAAATGATCTGATAACTTTTAAAGATCAGTTAAAGCTTTTAGTTGAAGAGGATATTGTCGCACGCTACTACCTTGAACGTGGTCAGGTAGAAGTATCGTTTAAACAAGATGAAGAAATAAAGGCTTCGATCGACGTGCTGAATAATCCTGCTCAATACAAGAAGATCCTCTCTCTTTAGTTATGAAGAATATCTGGAGAAAATGGAGGAGTCTTATCATTCCACTATTCATTTTCTCAGGCTTAATGCTATTACTGGATAGCTGCATGCAGTTTCGCATGAGTAAATCCGAAGTCGATAAATACTTTGCTAATAAAGCAAAAAAAGGAACCCTCCATCGATACGAAGAAGGAAAAAGGGTAATGAATTATCTTGAGGTAGGAGATTCTTCATTACCATTGGTTGTTTTTGTACATGGATCGCCTGGTTCACTCAGTGCGTTCATAGATTTTATGGCAGATACCATTCTGCTTTCGAAAGCTCAATTGATAACGGTAGACCGCCCTGGATTTGGAGCTTCCAACTTTGGATATGCAGAATCATCATTGGAGAAACAGGCAGCACTCTTGCGACCCGTTTTAGAGCAACATAAAAATCAACGCCCCGTTATTCTTGTAGGTCACTCGCTGGGAGGTCCGGTGATTGCGCGTATGGCGATGGATTATCCGGAACTCGTTGACGGGCTGGTAATAGTGGCTGGAAGCATTGATCCCGAACTGGAACCGAATGAATGGTTTCGCGGACCACTGGCAACTCCGTTTTTGAAATGGTTACTGCCTCGTTCTATTCGTGCCTCCAATGATGAGATCTACAAATTGAAACCTGAGTTGGAAAAAATGATACCACTGTGGCCAAAGATTAGGGCGAATACAATTGTAATTCAGGGAACAAAAGACACGCTCGTTCCAAAAGAAAATGCAGCCTTTGCAAAGAAGATGATTACGAATGCACCTGTAAAGGTGATGATGGTGGATGGCATGAATCATTTCGTGCCATGGGACCATCCGGAGTTAATACAGAGAGCGATTGTGGAGTTATTGAAGGAGATTCCTTCTGCGAAGTAGAAAGTAAGGAATTCCGTACAGATCAATATCGATTAACTTAATTAAAGGAAGTTTATTTTTAGTGTCATTATTTAGCCACAGATGACACAGATGAACACAAATAATTTAGAGGAATTCCTTTACAAAGAAGAGACATATGCCATCATTGGTTTATGTATGAAGGTTCACACTGCTTTAGAACATGGATTTCTTGAGATTGTGTATAAGGATGCATTAGAGCATTAATTGAAAAGGAAACATATTCCATATACTCGTGAAAAGGAATATAAAATTGAGTATGAAGGAATTATTTTACCGCATAAATTCTTTGCGGACTTTGTCGTTTACGATAAAATAATACTCGAAATAAAGGCTGCTGAAGGAGGGGTAGCTGAGGATCAAATCGCACAGATGATAAATTATCTTAAAGTTTCTGGTTGTAAAATTGGTCTACTTATTAACTTTGGAAAGAACAAACTCGAATATAGAAGATTGATCTATTGATAAAATAAGTCTACCTGTACCATTTAATTACTTTAGAATATTGTATTATCAGTGCAAAATCTGTGGCAGAAAAACTCAAGCCTTAACGCATCTCCCTTGAAACCCGACCTCATCTTCCAAATCTGCAACTCCATCGCTCCTATCGGTTGGCTACTGATGATTGTTGCTCCCCGCTGGACGGTAACTAAAAAACTTATCCTATCAGGATTTCTTCCGCTGCTTCTTGGATTAGTTTATTTGACATTGATCATTCTTTTCTTCGGAGATTCGGAAGGAAATTTCAGTTCCCTTCAGGGCGTGGCCAAACTATTTGAAGATCCTTTTGCGCTTACAGCAGGTTGGATTCACTACCTCGCATTTGATATGTTTATCGGCGCGTGGGAAGTCAACGATGGTCAGAAACACAACATCTCACACTTCCTTCTCATCCCTTGCCTGATTTTTACTTTTATGCTTGGACCCATTGGCTTGATATTGTATTTCACCATTCGCGCGATCAAAACAAAAAAACTTTTCCACAATGCAGACTGATTTTTTATCGGAATTAAAGCAGAGAAATAGTCAGCTCTTTTGGTTTGGCTGGCTGAATATGCTATTCCTCCTTTTTGCATTGATCATGTTTTTCATTGATGACACCATTATCACGGGCATCAACGCCTGGATCAAACCCATGAAATTTGCGGTCTCCATTATTATTTATAGCTGGACGTTTGCGTGGATCCTCTGGTACATTCCTGAGCCCGGAAAAAGAAGCTTCATTACATGGACTGTGATACTTTGTATGCTTGTTGAAAATAGTTTGATTTTCATGCAGGCCCTTCGCGGTGTGCGATCTCATTTCAATGTGCAAAGTGCTCTTAATGGAGCCATCTTCTCCATTATGGGAATATTTATTTTGATCAACACATTCATCGTACTTTATACAATTATCTTATTCTTCTCAAAAAAGATTGAATTGGAGCCCACCATGCTTTTGGCCTGGCGCATTGGACTAATTTTTTTCTTTCTTGGCGGAATCTCCGGCGGCATCATGTCGGGTATATTAAGTCACACCATCGGTGGACCAGATGATGGGCCGGGCTTGCCACTTGTGAATTGGAGTACTGTCGCCGGTGATGTGCGCTCCGCTCATTTCTTCACACTACATGGACTTCAATTAATTCCGCTGGCAGCATTTCTTTTTCTCAAAGTATGGAACCAAAA
>JANYDR010000460.1 GCA_025363495.1 Cyclobacteriaceae bacterium
CCAATTGAGATCCCATTCTTTAAAAGTGTCCCATGAAACAAATGCTTCAGCGGTAAGATGCGTATTTGCTGATTCATCTTTCAACACGCCTGTTACCTTCAATAACTTACCATAGTCGGGCAAGCTGACTTCCATTCCTAACGCGTGAGTTGTTCCGAAAAGTTTTATTGCAAACTTTTCTGTGATAACGATTGAGTTTGGTTCAGACAATGCTATAATGGAACTCCCGTCAGCAAATTCATGATTAAAAATTTTGAAAAAAGTGGGGCCTACTATAAATAGTTGTGAACTCTTTATTTTCCTGTCTTGAACTTTTAGCATTGCCGTATGCACTTCCAAACCACCAAGTCCTGCCATTCGAACCGTTTCTTCCACCTCAGCAAAATCCTTTTTTAACGCAGCGGCAACAGGCTGAGGAACGTTGCAATAGATATCCCGCTTGCCGTTCATATTGAAATCAGCATTCACACGATAAATCCGCAACGCATTTTCATAGTGCTTGTCATACGAATGCTGATCACTAACATACAACCAAAGCAATAACGAGAAACAAATACTCGTCGTCAGTCCAGCGAGATTTAGAATGGAATAAAATTTCCTATTCCTGAGCGAACGGAAAGAAATGGTTATAATATTTCCCAGCATAGCAAATTCATTATTCTGTTTTAGACTTTTCTTTTTCAGGTCAATATTTCTGATGGATAGAATAACGTCCCATAGGTAAAAAAGTGACGCTTTCCTTTTTCCCATGGACCCGAGCCTGAGAAAATACAGTTCATAAAGATCTCCAGAAACCTCCTCAAAAAGTCCTTCATCATAGATCCTCTTCAATATCCATGTACCAATTCTGGGTGGATGATTTATTTTTCTCATGGAAACGGCTATGATTTGGGAAAAGAAAGCTTGGGTATGTTTTTCCAGAAAAGCTCACGTAGTTTTTTCGATTCGCGCAAAGCTTCAAATCCTATCTTAGTTACTTCAAAGATCCTTTTTTCCTTCCCTCCTCTTTTCTGCGTTGCTCCTCCAAAGGAAGATTTAAGAAAGCCTTTTTCCTCTAACCTGTATAATGCAGAGTGAACCGCACTGATATTAATTGTCCTGTCCGCGTTAGTTTCAATTTCCTCTTTAACATTTACAGCATACGCGTCAGTCTTTGATGCGACGGCCAGCAAAATCAGTTCTTCAAATTCTCCAAGGTAGGTTCCCTTCATTATTAAATTGATTATTATCCTCATAAATGTAAATAATATGTGGAAATCTAACAAGTTCCTTTTAGATATCTGGGTCTTCAAACCAAGCCAGATAGATTCTATGGTTTAAAAGCCAATGACCCCAAATGTGTGATTGCCAGGAAGATTTAGTGCAGCATAAGTAAGCTAGTAATTCGGTCGTTTTAAACGATCTTAAAACAGGAAAGACTGTAACCCTTTGGTCATTTTTCGAGTCCAAGAGAAAAAATAAGCACTTCTATGCTATTTTCAACGACTGACGCTCCGGTTCCAAAAGTAGCGAGCCATTGTCTGGTTGGAATTTCTATTTCCTTATTGTTAGTAGGGTTAGTTAGCGGCACATTTGTCAGGCACATTATTCAGATCATACCAATGATAATAGTCGCCCTAGTCCCTTTTCGAAAGAAAGGCGACTACCAACTAACTATTGCATTATCAATGCTTTCTTTCTGGCTGTTGATTATGGTCCTGATCTGGTTATTCCTGCTGGGTATTGCAAAGATAGTGACCGGGCATTACTCTGTCTCTGAGATCATACTTACTATCATTATGGCGTTGATCTCATCATATGGACTTTTCAAAAGCTCACGACATAAGTTCCAGAGGAACAAATACCTGCTTGCGCTAATATTTATTGCCGGGTTCGGTATCCAATACGCCTTTCTGGTACTGAGCTATAGACTTCGTCTTTAGAATGCTTCGTTCTTTATATTCTATTTCACATCATACGCCACCACACTATTCTTATAAAAAGTTGGAACAAGCAACATCTTCTTTGATGGAATGTATTCTATATCTGCAGCACCTACAGAATCACCGCGGGTATCAAGAACCAGCGTACTCTTCCAATCCGGGCTAACATAATGAACCATGCCATTCCAGCTTGAAACAAAATAACCTCCATCCCCTACTGGTTCGATACCATCTGGGTTATCAAGGCTATCTGTTTTCAGTGTACCTTCTTTCGAGGTCATGTCGATTGAATTTAATGTCTTTGCGTCCCACAGTGCGATCATCAGGTTGTTGCCATCAACGAGAAGTCCATTAGGATTTGGCTGATTGGTCAACCACTTGTTTATCTTTCCGTCTTCCAGCACAAGAACTTCACTGGCACCTGAATCACTGATATAAATCTTTCCATCGGTACCGGATGCAATGTCATTTAGAAACTTAGCACCTTCAGCAACATATGTATTGAGAATTTTGCCGGAAGCTATATCAATTTCATGCACTCTATCAATGTCCGCCACATACAACTTACCTCCATAAATCCCCATTCCTTTTGGTGCATCCATACCTGTCACCCATTTAAGATCAGTAACCTTTCCATCCAATGAGACTTTAGAAATGAAACCGTTACCATCTTTTGCATCTGGCACTCCATTTATGTTAGAAACGTACAGTATGTCATTTTTTGTGTCGTAAATAACCGATTCCGCGGTAGTCAATACCGAATCTGTTTGCCATTTGATTTTGAGGGTCGGAGCTACGGAAGAAACACCTGTCTCTTTCTTAGAAGGTTGGCATGCGATTATTACACAAGCCAGAATCAGGAGTGCGGTAAATTTTATCATGGGCAATGGTTTATCAGCAAGATAAAAAGATTGCAAATCACTTATCCAGCCGCTTATCAAAAAATCTATCCATTTTTGAGTTGCATGGCTTTCAATTGGCACAATTTTTTCAGTTAAAACATCAACTCTTGTGGCTTCGATTTTAAATCATGGATAAACAATTACCATTGCGTCCCAAAAAATTTATCGTAAATAGATGTTTTAAAAAGAAATATAAATGACCAAAGCCGAATTGCTTACAGAACTTTCTCATAACACCTTCGTAATGCTTAAGCCCTCACCTATTGAAGGCATAGGAATTTTTGCCGTGAGGGACATTACAATCGGATGCAGGGATATGTTCAGCAAGCCAGATATCAATGATAAATGGATTTCAATTTCAAAATCAGAAGTTGAAGGGCTTCCTGCCCACGTTCAGCACATGGTAGGAAATTATTGCCTTTACAGTCTGGAGAATTATTTTGTGCCGGACTATGGATTCAAAAAAATAGATCTTTCCCTTTTTCTCAATCACGGCGATTCCCCCAATATCAAGTCCATCAATGATGGAGAGTATTTCGAAGCAATCCGTAATATTAAATCAGGTGAAGAGTTAGTTATCGACTACGGAGAAATTGTAGAAGACTAAAGTAATTTTTCTATCGATAAGAAGATTTGAAGAAGGTTACCTCAATTTTACAATTTCTATTTTCTAATTTTCTTCTTCTTTGAAGCCTTTGCATATTTATTAAAATCCAGGCACTGTCCTATCCAGAAATCAAAGTCCTTTTTCGATTTTGTACCTTCCTCGCTTACCAGAACGTAGCCTTTTAATACCTTACCTTTCATCATCATCGTTCTGCATCCATGTCTCTCAAGCAATTCATCATGGAGCGCTGGATCGATACGACACATCAAGTCATCTTTGCTGACATTCACACACATCTTTCCGTTCACCATAAATACGATGCCACGGAACATTTCTTTCTCTTCTACTTTCTTCACATCCTCCAGGGCTTCCCGAATGCGATCGGCGAGTTTTTCATTATAGACCATGGTTCTACTATTTATGCTTCAATTCTTAGAAAGACCCTCGGGTGCAAAGTCGAGTGAAACAGAGTTCATACAAAAACGATTGTGACTCGGTGGAGGACCATCATCGAAAATGTGTCCAAGGTGTGAATCACATCGAGCACAAATAACTTCTGTGCGCTCCATACCATACGAATTATCCTTTTTATAGATAACCCTGTCTTTTCCAATAGGTTCGAAAAAGCTAGGCCATCCGCAGTCACTGGCAAATTTGGCGTCTGATTTAAATAGTTTGTTTCCACAAACAGCACAATAGTAAGTACCCTTTGTTGTCGCATTCCAGTACTTGCCTTTGAAGGCCGGTTCCGTTGCCTGCTCACGCGCTACTGCATACAAGTCAGGAGGAAGTATCTTCTTCCACTCCGCGTTGGAAACAGTTAAATGTTTAATGTCAGTATTGGAATAGTATGGATTCTTTTCATGCCCCTTATCCGTTTTTATATTTTGCGATTGGGCTATCAAAGAAGCTGAAAAATAGATTACTAAGGCTGATATTGATTTCATTGTGATGTCAGTTTTTTTACTGTGCTGACAAATATAGAGTGTTATTCCCTTTTAGAATGTTTTATATACGACAAATGGGCGTGATTTAGTTTTATAAAACCTGCCCATTTAATAGGTATTTCCCTCAGAATCCTGTCCCAATTTTGCTCACTGATTTGAAGTTGGTATATTGATTCTATACCACGTCAAATGAAAATTTTATCCATTTCGCTCCTTCTGGTAATCCTATCTTCGTCGGCATTCACTCAAAGCAGGATTAACACCACGTCTCCAGATGGAAAGATCATTTTTGAATTCTCCTTCCGGGACTCCCGGCCTTTTTATTCGGTTATTTTCAATGGTAAAAGCGTCATCCAACAAAGTGAGTTAGACCTCGGGCTTAATAATCTCAACCTTACCAAAGGTTTTATAACAGGTAAAACCCAACGACTTCAGGGTGTTGAAGAATACGAATTGGCTGTCGGTAAAACAAAAAAAGTCCGCGAGGCCTTCAAGCAAATTACAATTCCGCTTATATCACCCCAGGCACAAGTCAACCTTGTTGTAAAATTATTTAACGACGGACTTGCTCTTCGCTATGAATTCAAATCTGCTAAAGGTCAGGACTCGCTGGTGCTTACGGATGAGCATACAACCTTCAACCTACCAGATAAATCCGTTGCCAGAACATTATTATTGCCTAACTACATAAGTTCCCATGAAGGAAGATATAGTGCTATTCCAATAAAGGAGCTCAGGGAAGGTTCGCTTATGGACATGCCGACTCTGTTTGAAATTCCCGGGGGAACCTATCTTGCTATTACAGAAGCAGCACTGGTAGACTTCGCTGGAATGTATCTTACCAAAGAAAACAATTCAATCCGGAGCATGCTGTCTCCCTGGCCAGGTCAGACATCAATAAAAG
>JANYDR010000468.1 GCA_025363495.1 Cyclobacteriaceae bacterium
CACAGGTAATGCACTTAGTCATAAACAAAACTCACGGATGGCAGCTTCGCTGCTTTACATCTGTGAAAATCTGTGTCATCCGTGGCAAAGTTCTGGCGCAGCAATGACGAAGTCGTTAATCCGTGTCTTTGGAAGTTGTTAATCAAAATCAATCTCTCTGAGATCGGTGGAAACACAACATGAGGGAAGGTGACTAACTATTTAATGTAATTGATCAACTATTGGCAAGAAAAATATAACCTATTAACCCGCTGTTATGAAAAAATCAAAACAATTTACCAGAAGGGACTTTATCAAAGGCACAACCGGGGTAGCCGGAGCTGCGATGGTTCTTGGGTTTCCATCTATCATTCCTTGAAGCGCCTTTGGTGCGAATGATAAAGTGCAAATGGCAGTACTGGGAGTCAATGGTCGCGGTCAGGATCATATCAAAGGGCTTCAAAAACAAGAAAACGCCCAGGTGGTTTGTCTTTGCGATCCCGACAAGGTTATACTTAAAACCCGAGCAGATGAGTTTGAAACTCAGTATGGTAAAAAGGTAAAAATGGAACAAGACCTTCGTCGGGTTTTTGATGATAAAAGTATTGATGCCGTCAGTATTGCAACACCTAATCATTGGCATACACTCGCAGCGATTTGGGCTATGCAAGCAGGTAAGGATGTGTATGTTGAAAAGCCAGGAACGCACAATTTATATGAAGGAAAGAAACTGATTGAGGCGGCATCAAAAGTTCGTGTTCATCCGTGGCAAAGTTCTGGCGAAGCAATGGCGAAGTCATTAATCCGTATCTTTGGGTGTCAATCAAAAGCAATTGCTCGTAGATCTGTCGAAACAACCACTATGGGCAATGAAATATAACTTGACAATGTAGGAGACTAGTAGTAAAATCCCTTTTAAACTAAGTTGTATCCCGACCAAAAGGGCATTTCGTTTCAATTCCTTCCTGAGTTATTCCGATTTAAATTATTTTTATCTAAAGCCTTCGTTTAATCAAAACGTCAATGTGTTTACGCACAGTTTTCATATTAATTTCATTAACAATCTGTTTCGTCAGTTGTACCAACGACAAAGAACGACTCTCATCACTTTTATCAGCCGGTAACTCAGCACTGAATAAAAATGACGTTGACGTTGCACGAAAGGCTTATGCCAAATCATTAACTATTGACCCTTGCTTTTCACCTGCTCTTAATAAACTCGGCCAGATAAGTATGAAAAGAAAACGCCCGACCGAAGCTTTGAATTATTATGATAAAGCGATTAAGTGCCAGCCTGATTCAATTTCCTACTTTGTAAACCGGGCATATGCTTTTTATGAATTGAATCAATTCAATAAGGCAATGACGGACATTCAATTTATTATTAAACAAAGACCTGAAACCTCCGAAGCTTATCATGTACAAGGACTCATAGCAACCAAAATACGCGACTTCAATAGTGCATTAAGTTTTTCTTCCAAAGCTATTAGTTTAGATCAAAAGAAAGTGCAATTCTTTATTGCACGCGCCCGGGTATACTATTTGATGAAAAGGTTGGTCGAATCAGAAGCTGATCTTAAATCGGCCATGCAATTGAAAAGTGATGAGCCTGAAATCTATAATTTGATGGCAATGATTAATATAATGAATGGTCTTTTCGAAGATGCGATGACTCAGATACAGATAGCCCTTAAATTATCATCTGACAATCCTGTTTATCTCAATAACAGGGGGTTTATTTTATTGTCCCAAAATAAATTAGCCAAGGCGCTGGAAGATATAAATAAAAGTATCAGCCTCGATCCAATGAATGCAGATGCGTACAGAAACAGAGGAATCTACTTCTATCTGACAGAGTATTTCGAAAGTGCTATCTGGGATTTTGACAGATCGACCAAACTTGAAACTTACGTTGAAAAGGTCCATTTCTACCGTGGGATGTCCTATCTAAAAACAGGCAGAAACGCTCTTGCATGTCAGGAATTTAAGCTGTCTGAAAAAGAAGAAGACAAAATGTTAACATTGGATCTCTTGAAACCATGCAGAAATAAAAGTTTTTAGCCGAATGCACATCACAACTCAATCATTGCGGGCCTTTCTGCTGCATAGTTTACTTACTTCACCTTTTCCCTCCTGATCAATAGGATTGAAACAATTATTAACAGACAAACAAGTACGCTAAAAATTCCCGGGCCTAGAAAAAAATAACGAAATGCAATCCATCCGTTTCCCATCATAAAAAACAAAATTGGAATCAATACCCTTATGCTAAAAGCCGGAGCTTCCTGAATCGAAGAGGAAACGATCCATAATAGCGAAGCGAGGGAAATTAAAATAAATGAAATTATAATTCCATAACCCTGCATATGGCCATCAAGGGTTTGACTCGTCCCTTTGAAAACAAAATGATAATCTTCCATTTGTCTTATGACCTCTTTTCCCTGAGCGTCCAGATTATTTTTTCTGCCTAAATGGCCCGTGGAATGTCCTGCCGCAAAGAGCAATAACAATACCGCTGAAATACGTAGAAGAATTTTTGGTCTCATAGATCGTTTGTTTAGGTTATTAAAATGATTTCACAAAAATGAAAAGGAGATTTCAATTTTCATTGTAAAAAGGGATAAAAAAGAAATAAAAAATAATATGGTAAGTTTGCACTTACGGTAAGTATATACTTACTTGTCTTATTAACGAATGTTATTCAATAAAAATTTAAAAAATGAGGACCTCTGATAAAGGATTTAATGCGTTGGGAGATCCAACGAGGCGCGCAATTTTTGAGAAAATCCGAAATCGCCCGCTGGCCGTGGTTGAAATAACAAAGGGATTAGGCGTCAGCAGGCCAGCAGTATCTCAACATCTTAAAATTTTAAGAGAAGCCAGGCTGATCACGGTGCATCAGCAGGGTACTAAAAATTTTTGTCAGGTTGATCAACAGGGGATTCAGGCAATGAAAAATTATCTTGACAATTTCTGGGATACTGCTCTCACGGCGTATAAGTTAGTAGCGGAAAAGAAAAAGAGATGAATAAAGCTGGCATCAAATCAATCAAAAAAGAGTTTGTGGTTGAAACATCACAAGAAAACGCGTTCAAAGTTTTTACAGAGAATATTGACCTCTGGTGGCCGCGTTCTCACCATATTGGCAGATCGCCGATGGTAGAGTTAATACTGGAGCCACGATTAAAAGGCCGTTGGTATTCAACCCATGAAGATAATAGTGAAGCTACAGTTGGTTATGTATTAAAATGGGAACCTTATGGAAAGATTGTTCTTGCCTGGCAAATCAATGGTAACTTTCAATATGATCCCAACCTTATCACTGAAGTTGAAGTAAACTTTATTCCTGAGGCTTCTCAAAGGACAAAAATAAAATTTGAACACCGCGACCTCGATCGACTGGTTGGTGGAAAAGTTATTGAAAGCATGGACGAAGGCTGGGGAAAGATCCTGGAGCTATATAAAGAAGTATGTAAAGCTCAAAATGGAAATTATTAATCATTTATATTTATACAGCTCCAGCTTCTGAATCCCGAACTCTCCTTCTGGAAAGCGTACGTGTC
This sequence comes from Cyclobacteriaceae bacterium, assembly GCA_025363495.1. Classification (GTDB taxonomy): domain Bacteria; phylum Bacteroidota; class Bacteroidia; order Cytophagales; family Cyclobacteriaceae; genus ELB16-189. Next base: position 3,543 of record JANYDR010000468.1, read on the forward strand.
TGCCTTGATGACTTTGATCTCCATTCATTTTCCTTCCCAGGAGGCCAACGCCCGTCAAGTATGATCCCGCTTCAATATTTAATACCCACATTTGATTGGTCAGCTATCAATATTACACTGCCAGCGCCCTCAACAACAAATTCATCTTAGGAACTCTGAATGATTAACAGACCGCTCAAGGCCCATATTATTAAATACAACAAAAGGTATTTTGAAACACATCCATAAATCATCATATTAGAAAACAAATAGTTTTAGTTGCAAAAATTAGTTGCATTGAATCATGATGGTTTTAAAGAATAATAAGAACCGCCAGGCTTAATAATAGCCAAGGACTATTACCGTCGACGTTCGAAACAAAAAATAAATAGTTTAATAATTATACGTCATGAAAAAGCTCCTTTACGTGTTATTGTTTATTACAACTGTTGGACAGGCACAAACAATAAAGCAGTATCCTGAGCCTGTAACATTCACGGCGGAGGAAGATCGTCAAAACATGTTGGACCAGCTTGGAGTAAAGGCTGTACGTCGCGGTCCAAGTGGCGACGAAAAGGCATCTAACCATGCTAACTATGATGAATCACTTGCCAACCCTTTTCCTGAGTTGCCGGATCTTCTGACATTGAAAAATGGAAAGAGAGTAACAACACCTGCTGTATGGTGGACTCAACGGCGACCAGAAATTGCGGAGGATATTGAACGTGAAGTGTATGGAAGGTTACCAAAAAATATTCCTTCTGTAAAGTGGACGGTTGTACTAACAGAAAAAGAGTTTGTTGGATTTACTCCCGTAATTGCAAAAGAATTAGTTGGTCATGTTGATAATTCAGAATATCAGTTGATCAATGTAGATATATCGATGACCGTTGTCACACCAGCGAATGCCAAAGGTCCCGTGCCGGTATTGATGATGTTTGGTCGCAATGAAATGCCTTCACCTGTCCAGCCCAATAAAGAAGACATGCTTGCACTTAATAACGCATTGCGTGAACTTCTGTCAAAGGATCCAAAAATAAAAGAGATACTGGAAAAATATCCTGCCTATAGCCCGCTTGCCCGAATCTCTCCCACATTTGGTGGTCCACCCACACGTGAGCAAGAAATTATTGCAGCGGGTTGGGGTTATGCAACCATTGATCCGGCAAGTATCCAGGCTGATAATGGTCAGGGAATAACACGTGGTATTATTGGGCTTGTTAATAAAGGTCAGCCACGCAAACCAGATGATTGGGGTGCATTGCGCGCATGGTCCTGGGGAGCAGCACGTGGACTCGATTATCTTGAAACAGATCCACTGGTGGACTCAAAGCATATTGGCATTGAAGGCGTTTCGAGATACGGTAAAGCTGCCTTGGTAACACTTGCTTTTGAACAACGATTCGCGGTCGGTCTTATTGCTTCATCTGGAAAGGGCGGAACGACATTGCATCGAAGAGTCTTTGGCGAAGCAGTTGAAAACCTTACAGGTGGCTTCTATTATTGGATGGCCGGAAATTATATTAAATACGGAGCATCCGAAGGAAAGTTCGGTGCGATGAACGGAAGCAATATCCCAGTCGATTCACATGAGCTGATAGCCATGTGTGCGCCACGGTTGACATTCATAAGTTATGGCATTCCTGAAAAAGGAGATGCCAGATGGCTTGATCAGCAGGGAAGCTATATGGCCACGGTTGCGGCTGGATCTGTTTTCAAACTCCTGGGTGTAAAAGATATTGGCGTTTCCAATGATTATAAAACAGAGAAGATGCCACCCTACAACACGAGTATGCTCGACGGCGAACTTGCATGGAGGCAGCATGATGGAGGACATACCGATGCGCCTAATATAAAATACTTTCTGGAGTGGGCAGATAAGATGATGAAGCGGTCGTTAAGTCCTGGAAATTAGTTGACAGAAAAGTCTTAACCATAATCCTGACACAACTATTGAAATCATTAGACGATAATTTCTATGAAATTTAACGCCATTGTTTTGTTGAGTTTGCTTTTATTAACCGTAACTGCCATTCATGCACAAAAAAAAGTATGGAATGGGAAAAGTGCCACAGTTGTATTAACGTATGATGATGCCATCAATGCTCATCTGGACAATGTTATTCCGGCGTTGGATTCTTTAAACCTTAACGCTACGTTTTACATAATAGGTTCTTCCCCAGTAACCAATAACCGTATGAAGGAGTGGCGTGCTGCTGCTGGGCATGGTCATGAATTAGGAAATCATTCGTTATGCCATCCATGCGACGGAAGCCTTCCAGGCCGCAGCTTTGTCACACCTGATACGGATTTAAGTAAATACACGGTAAGTCGCGCGGTAAAAGAAATAAAATTAAATAATACTTTGTTGAGCGCGATTGATGGTAAGACCAGCCGAACATTTGCCTATCCCTGCGGAGATCGTAGAATTGGGAACACTTATTTTTATAACGAATTAACGAACGATTTTTCCGGAGCGCGCGGAGTTACAGGTGCAATGAATAGTATCGATAGTGTCAAACTCGATAATATTAATAGCTATTCTATTAATGGCCAGAATTCTGATTATATGATCAGCCTTGTTGATAATGCCATAAAGACAAACTCATTGCTTGTATTTTTATTTCATGGTGTAGGAGGAGGACATTCGCTTAACGTTGATTTACATGAACATAGTAAGCTCCTCCATTACTTATCAAAGAGAGAAAAAGAGGTTTGGATAACGACAATGGATGATGCGAGTCGGTTTGTCAGGAAGTATAAGGGTATGAAATAAAAATGGACCATATTCCAACTGATGCATTTAAGCTCATGGGCCAGTTGTCATCTTCTTTTCCTAAAGTCGTTATCCAATTTGATTTTAGACATAAATTTTTACTTACTCTACTTTCAGTCCGTTTATAGGATTAGATCTTACTACTTTGATAATCTGACTGGAAACTACCATTAGCAAAACAACGATCAGCATCGTTACGGATATGATGATTCCAGAATAGCCCATCTGCATTGGGTAGGCAAATAGCATATTCAGGTAGGCCTTCGTAAATAAGTAACTGACAGGTACACCAATCATGAGTGAGGTAGCTATCATCCAAACGTACTGTTTCGTGATGGTGGAAGCTATGTGTTGAATTCCTGCACCGAGCGTTTTTCGAATGCTAAATTCTCTCAGTCGTCCGGATACATTCAAAGTGACCAGGCCATACAATCCCAAACTCGCTAATAGGACTGATATGAAAGCAAGTACGTCGCTGAATCTCTCAGATCGGTCAACGCTATGAAAATAATTAGCCCAGACGTCTTTCTGATGCTCACCCTGAAATGGAATTTCCGGATAGAGTTTTGTCCATTGTTCCTGTAAGGCGGAATAAGTATCTTTTTCGGCGCCTTTTCTCACGCGTAAAGATAAATAGGCATAGTCTTTTTCTTCGGACAGTATAAAAATGGTTGGCCGTAGTTCATTGAAAAAATTCCTGGTGTGAAATTCTTGTAGAACTCCTATTACTTCATACTTTACGCTGTCTATTTCAAATTGTTCCCGAACGGGTTCGCTCAAATTTAAATTCTTAACAAAAAGCTCATTTACGACGACGACGCGTTTATCGTTTTCAGAATGATTTTTAAAATTCCGTCCTTCTTTTAATCGCAGCCCCATTGT
>JANYDR010000627.1 GCA_025363495.1 Cyclobacteriaceae bacterium
GAAGAAAAAGAAAAACAATAATCCCTTCCTCTATCGCGTAACGCAATGGCTTTTTCCAAAGCTTGAAAAAAAGATTCCATTTCTGGCGGATCGGATTTTCAGACTTGCCTTTTATATCCCAGCGAAGTATCCTGTTCCTGAAAAGGAAAAGGAAGTTGCTAAAGCGGCGCGGAAATTTTTTATTGAAGTGGAGGGAAATAGAATTCAATTGTACTCCTGGGGATACGAGACACGCAGCTATGTTTTATTGGTTCATGGATGGGCGGGAAGAGCTACTCAGTTTAGGAAATTTATTAAGCCGCTCGAGGAGGCAGGTTACCGTGTAATAGGCTTTGACGGACCTGCACATGGAAATTCCGAAGGGATAAAAACATCAATCGTCGGGTTTGAAGAAGTGCTTAAGAAGATTTTTAGTCAATTGGGAGAACCGCTGGCAGTCATTACACATTCATTTGGAGGAGCCGCTGCATTATACGCTGTCGCACAAGGGTTGCCAATACATAAGCTGATAAATATCGCAACGCCTTACGTAGCAGATGAGATCCTGAAGAGCTATTTGGCCGTGCTTGGTGGTTCCTGGCGGTCAGCTGAAAAGTTTAAAGATTTTGTTATTAGGGAATCAGGCAAGCCATTTAGCGAGTTTACAGCACTTTATTCGTTGCAGCACCTTCGTCAACCATTAGAATTAATGATTGTGCATGATGAGGACGATAGTGAAATGCTTTTTCTTCATGCCGAAGAAGCGTTGCAGGCCCATCCATCAGCGAAGTTGCTACGAACAAAAGGATTAGGGCATACAAGGATATTGAAAGATGATAAGGTGATTGAAGAGTGTGTGAAGTTTATTAGTAAGGATTAGTTTAGATTTTACTCGTACTTTGTTTGGCCGCGGAGACATGAGGTCACTCAGAGGACTCCAAGTACAATTGATTTAATTAGTGTCTTCTTCGTGACCTCGTGTCTTCGTGGTAAATTCTCCGCCTCAGTGTCTTTATCCCTAACCGATGAAATCTAAAAAATGAAGCACTTTTTATTCTCCAGTAACAAAATCGTCGTCTCAACGTCTTAATCACAGCTCCCGTAAAAAAATTAAGGTAATTTGGGGTCTCAACCACTTATTTTTCATCAATTTGACCCAAAATTGAAACTCAAACCCAATTTTTGAGTTCAAGAGATATTAAAGCAGCATACATGGCCAAAATCATCGAAACAAAGGATATTTCAAGGTCTTATAAAATGGGCGACAACATCGTGAGGGCCCTGCAGTCAGTTTCCATAACTATAGATAAAGGAGAATATGTTGCATTTATGGGCCCATCCGGCTCTGGAAAATCAACGTTGATGAATATTGTTGGCTGTCTTGACACGCCCAGTGGCGGTACTTACATGCTCAACAATCAGATGGTGAGCGAAATGACCGAGAATGAGCTTGCACAGGTAAGGAATAAAGAAATCGGGTTCGTGTTCCAGACATTCAATTTGCTTCCACGTGCCAGTGCGCTGGAGAATGTTGCTCTTCCTTTGATCTATGCGGGTTACGGAAAAAGTGAGCGCAACGAAATGGCGATGGCGGCACTTGAAAGCGTAAGCCTCGCCGATCGATATCATCATAAACCGAATGAACTCTCCGGCGGTCAGCGACAGCGCGTGGCTATTGCACGTGCTTTGGTGAACAGTCCTTCGATTATTCTTGCTGATGAGCCGACCGGTAACCTTGACTCAAAAACATCTTACGATATCATGGCACTCTTTCAGGAGCTTCATGACAAAGGCAATACCATTATCATGGTAACACACGAAGACGACATAGCACATTACGCTCACCGTATCATCCGTCTTCGCGATGGTTTGGTAGAGTGGGACCGGAAGAATGATAATGTAAACCGCAGGCCTTCGGAGGTTGAAGTGACACATTAATTTAGATCCAGTTTCGTTTCAATATTATTTGTGAGTAGGCAGTATACACTGAGCAGTAGGCAAAGTGTTTCCACGGGTGCGTTGGGTTTGCTTATTCGAAACATCATCACTACCGCCCAACCAATTTAGTTGTAAAGTCGCATTCAACTGCTGACTCTTTGCCTACTGCGCTCTGCCTATTGCCTACTCTTCAAATCGTTACTCAATAATTTATAAATTCGTGTATGAAAATTTACACCAAAACCGGCGACAAAGGCACTACCGCACTCTTCGGCGGCAAGCGGGTTTCGAAAGCTGACCTTCGCATTGAAACGTATGGCACAATCGATGAGCTCAACTCATGGGTCGGTGTGATGCGCGACCAGGATGTAAATAAAAACCGCTCTGAAGAATTGATTGAAATCCAGGACCGGCTTTTTACAATTGGTTCTATTCTTGCAGCCGAACCGGGCAACACAAAAGTAAAAGTCCCATCGCTTTCAGAAGCTGACGTTGTTTTTTTAGAAAGGAAAATTGATGCGATGGACGCAGTACTTGAACCAATGAAAGTTTTTGTTTTGCCGGGCGGACATACTTCAGTATCATTTGGTCATGTAGCGCGAACGGTGTGTCGCCGTGGCGAGCGACTTGTTATTGCCCTTGATGCTCAGGAAAAAGTCGACGAGCTGGTTATTCGTTATCTCAATCGCCTTTCGGATTATTTGTTTGTTCTGTGCCGGATGATGACTCATGAATTGAAAGCAGTAGAAACTTCGTGGAAGCCGAGGATGTGATCAACGCACCTGCTGACCAACACTGCAAAGCCGGAATAATAAATTGACAGTTGACAATCGGGAAAAATTGACAAAGTGCTTCGATAGTTACTCTTTGTCAATTACATTTTGCCAATTGTAAATTAGTTTTATAACTATTTTACATACATTTACGCAATTAATCATCAGATATGAAAGGAACCAACCTTGGTGAGTTTGAGGAACTGGTATTATTGACCATTGCAGCATTGGTAAATGATGCCTACAGTGTAGCCATAACCGACGAACTGGAGAAACATACTGGGAGATCGACAAAACTTGGTGTTGTACATTCAGTTCTTAACAGGCTTGAAGAAAAAGGTCTTGTAAAAAGTAAGCTAGGCGAAGCTACCAGCACTCGCGGTGGTAAACGTAAGCGATACTATACTATCTCCAACACAGGAAAGGCAGCCCTTATAAAATCCAAAGAAGTTCGTGATCAATTATGGAGCATCATCCCGGAGATGTCGCTGAAACGTATCTGATGAAAGAATATAAGAAAATATCGCCACCAAAATGGGCAGAACGTTTGCTTTCCTGGTATTGCCGCCCGGAGTTACTGGAAGATCTGCAAGGAGACCTCAACGAATATTTTGACAGGAACTTAAAATCAAAAGGACCAGGGAAAGCAAAATTTATTTACATCATTGATGTATTCAAGTTTATGAGGCTTTATACAGTTCGTAAACCAGAATTTATAAATCTTTTAATCAACTGGATTATGCTGGGTAGCTACATAAAAACCTCCGGACGCAACATCGTGCGGAACAAATTATTCTCAACCATCAATATTGTTGGCTTGGCCATCAGTATGTCAGTGGGATTGGTTATGATCACGATACTCTCAGATGTTTTTTCGTATGATAAATTTCATAAGAACCGCGACCGTATCTATCGGGTAATCAGTAACTATCAATATTTAGGTAAAAAGGACGAAGATTTTATGGCCACCACCTCACTCAATGTTGGCCGGCAAATAGAAGAGACTTTTACTATGCCAGAGGCGGTTGCCATTTTGAGAAGAGGTTTTATTGGTGATATTACTGCGAATGATAAGACCCTTCCCCTTTTTGGTTTTTGGGCTAATGAATCCTTATTCACCGTTTTCTCTTTTGAACTAATACAGGGCAATCCGGCCACTGCATTAAAAGAGCCGTTTTCAATCGTACTTACAGAAACTTCAGCAAAGAAATTGTTTGGTAATGAAGACGCCATTGGCAAAACCCTTGTCTTTACAGGTGACCGGCAATATTCTATTACGGGAATCGTAAAAGATCCACCTGTTTTTTCGCACATCAAATTTGATATGCTGGGTTCGCTTAGCACCCGCGCGATAATTATTAATAAGGATGATAAACATGAAATGGCCTGGGATAATATTTGGAATGCCTGGGTTTATCTGCTGCTTCCGGCGGATCAGGATATTTCTATTCTAAAGAGAAGTCTAAATCAGTTAAGTGTAAAAGGTGATGCCACGGTAAAAAACACTCACATTGAATTCGATCTTCAACCCATTAACAATATCATGACAAGCAACGATAAGCTGAGCAATCAGATCGGTGCGGTGATGGGTAGCTCCTCGCTGTGGATTTTTGGAGGTCTTTCCTTTGTTGTGATCCTGTCAGCTTGTTTTAACTACACCAACTTATCGGTTGCCCGGTCACTCCGACGGACCCGTGAAATAGGGATTCGCAAAGTAATCGGCGCACAAAAGAGTCAGGTTCTTAGTCAGTTTGTGGTGGAGGCAATTATGATTTCATTGTGCTCACTGGTATTTGCGATTGGGTTATTTTTTATACTAAAGCCCTATTTCTTAAGTATAGAACCAAGTCTTCAGAAAATTCTGACACTTGACTTATCAGCACCCTTACTATTATACTTTGTCGGATTTGCAGTGTTGGTTGGTTGTGCGGCTGGTTTCTTCCCTGCCTTGTTTTTCTCCCGCGTCAATGCCATTCAGGTATTGAGAAGTCTTTCAACGATTAGTTTTGGTGGGAAAGTTACTCTTCGCAAAGCGCTGATCGTTTTTCAGTACAGTATTTCAATAATGTTCATTACATCGACCATTGTTATCTTTAAGCAATACAAGCATTTTATTACTTATGACCTCGGATTTTCTACCGAAAATATTCTAAACATTTCTCTACAGAGAACTAAAGGCGATCTTCTCAAGAAGGAGCTTAATGAACTTCTTGAAGTGAAAGGCATTTCCCAATCACATGGCGTCATGAGTGTGGGAGATTACTTCGGTACTAATATGAAGTATCATGGCAATCCAGATGACTCGGCTGGTATATACTTCAATACTATTGATGAAAACTATTTGCCACTACACGGACACAAACTTTTGGCAGGTCGAAATTTTGCAGCAAGAGCAGGTAAAGCAGAAGAAACAGAGGTAATTGTTAATCAGCAAGTCTTAAAACGTTTCAATATCGGCGGTCAGGATCCGGCAAAGGCCATTGATGAAATAGTCCGGGTGGATGGCAAGGACATGCACATCATTGGAGTTATAAAGGACTTCCAATATGGAAAGGCAAATAGTCGAATTGATCAAAAGGAATTTGTTTTTCGCTATTCTAATGAACCTACAGAGTTGCTCAACGTAAAAATCCAATCAACAGATCTGCTGGCCTCTTATTCTAAAATGGAGGCCATATGGAAAAAGCATGACCCTGTACATCCTTTTGAAGCGAAATTCTACAGCGATCAGTTGGAGCTGGCATTTGCGGGATTGAAAGCATCAATGAAAATGGCCGGCTTCCTGGCAGGACTTACTATCTGTATTGCATCACTTGGCTTGTTAGGTATGGTGGTTTTTACAACTGAAACCCGTCTCAAGGAAATCAGTATCCGTAAAGTAATGGGGGCAAGTGAAGCAGGACTGATGTATTTGTTGGGTAAGGGATTCTTATTGCTTTTGGCTATTTCTACGGCGATCTCTATTCCTGTCACGATTTTGTTTTTTGAAAAAATACTATTTCCGGAAATTGCGAATCATGCTCCGTTGTCTATCCCGGAAATGTTCTTAGGTGTGTTGGCAGTATTGGTTGTGGCATTGACAATGATTGGATCGCAGACGTTGAAAGTGTCGCGGACGAATCCGGCAGAAGTGCTGAAAAGTGAATAGGGGCTTAATGCAATTCCCTCCGATTCTGCCGACAGGCAAGACAGATTCCGCTGATCGAATCCACGCAGATTTTCACGGAACTCCGGAATTTCTCGAAAATCGGCGAGTTAAATCTGTGAGATCCGCGGGAAATGCATTTGGCTGACATGCACACAATTCACTAATTGCTCCAATTCCCGTAACCTTTCTTCAAACCTCACGTCTTACTGATCAATTCGACTATTATGATCCGCAACTATATCTCTATTGCCCTGAGAAATATCAGGCAAAATCCTCTTTATGCTTTTATAAACATATTTAGCCTTGCTATCGGATTGGCGTCGTGCATCGTTATATATCTTTTTATATCAGACGAACTCAGCTTTGATGCATTTCATTCAAAAAACGCGATGATCTATCGTCTCGATGAAGTACAGAACTTTTCCGGCACCAACGAACAGAAAGTTGCATTGTCAATGGGAGGCATGGGACCTTACCTGGCATTGGATTACCATGAGGTGGCAGGCTTTACAAGGTTTTGGAATCGTGGTAAGCAATTAATGAAACATGGAGAAGACCAGTTTTTGATTGAAGATGTTGCCACCGTTGATAGTACTTTCCTGGAGATATTCGACTTCGAAGTAATTTCCGGTAATCGAGGGACAGCACTGGATGAACCGTGGAAGGTAATGATCACAGAAGAAACGGCTCTCAGATTTTTTAAGACTACGGAGGAAGCTCTCGATAAATTAATCACCATCAGAGGTAAGGAATATACGATCACGGGTGTTTTGAAAAACGTGCCGGAAAATTCACACTTGCGGTTCAATGCGTTGGTTTCCATCGCAACGTCCATAGCCCAAAACAAAGACTTTAATGACCAATGGGGTGGAAATTTTCTAAATACATATCTAGTGCTGCAACCTGGCACTGATATCAAAGCATTAGAGGAAAAACTTCCTGACTTCCTTGTACGACACACCGGAAATAAAGATATTGTTAAAGCTATAACGCTGTTCCTCCAGCCATTGAGCGAGGTACATCTGGGATCAACAGATGTTGAGCATGATTATAATAATTATCGAAAGTTCAATGGAAAATATCTTGACGTATTTACAATTGTTGGACTATTTATTCTTTTGATCGCC